>DRPO01000494.1 GCA_011330835.1 Gammaproteobacteria bacterium
CAATCTGTCGATCGTCACCCGCGACCCTGGATGAGACGACCCCGTTACGAAGCCGCCGGTTTTCTGACCTCGATGGCGCTGCACGCCGCCATCCTGTTGCCGCTGCTGGCCGGCGGGTTTCGCGCCGCGCCGCCGGCGCTCAACGCCACCCCGCTGAAACTCGCCATGTTTCAGCCGCCGCCCGCGCCGCCCCACGAGGAGAAGCCCGCCCCTCCGCCGGAGCCCAGGGTCGCGCCGAAGCCAAAGCCCAAACCCAAGCCAAAACCGAAGCCGCGAAAAAAACCCAGGCCGCGCCCCAAACCGCTTCGCAAACCGAAACCCGAGCCGCCGCCCCCGGTGGAGATTCCCGAGCCAACTCCATCCGTCCCCGAGCCCGTGGCTCGACCGGTTCAGCCCGCTGTAACCACAGCGCCCGCGCCAACTGTGGAGCCTCGACCGGCCATCGACCCCGGCCTGATCCAGCGCGCCGAGGCGCGTTACAAGGCGCGGCTGACGAAGCTGATTGAGGCGAACAAGCAATACCCCCGTCGCGCGCGCCGACTCGGCCAGCAGGGCAAGGCGCTGGTCAGCTTCACCATCAGCCGCAACGGCGACATTACAGCGATCAGGATCAGCCGCTCCAGCGGTCGCAAGATTCTCGATCAGGCGGTTATCGACACCATCCGCCGAATCTCCGGACAACTTCCCTTCCCCGAGGAGATTACGCGGGATCAGTGGACGTTTACCGTGCCGATTGCATTCAGGCTGCGGTAGGAAGCCGGCGGGACGCCGGCGCTCCCGGGGCAACGCTGGGAGCGCCGGCATCTTGCCGGCAAGGGCGTTCAGGTTTTCCCAATGATTTGCCCGACCGCGGCGCGGAGGGTCTGCAACGCTTCCGCCTTGCCGGTCAGGCCCAATGTTCTGGCGATGTCCGTCAGACTGCGTTTCTGGAGGATTTTCATGACCAGAATCGGCAGTTCCGAGCGGTGACGGGAGCTTTCCAGGCTGTCCAGCGTCAGCCGCCACAGCGCCGGACTGGTCGCGAGCAGTGATCGATTGCCGTGGGCGAATTCTTCCAGCGCCGCTTGGGTCTCCCGATTCAGGGGCGGGGCGTCGCCGGAAGCCGGGAACAACGCGATGATCGTTTCCGGCTCGACATCGGCGAGCGGTTCGGCCAGCCAGTGCGGCAAGGCCTCGCGGAAGGCTCGCAGGGCCTGACCGACGAGTTCCTCGCCGGCGGCCGAGACGCTCTGGATGACCAGGGCCGAATGCAATCCGCTGACGGCGTTGCGGCGCGCTCCAAGCCGCGCCGCGCGAAAGCCGGCCTTGTCCCAGAACCGGAGCAGTTCGGGATCGGCGCCAAAGCTGGCGGCAAGGTAGTCGATGCCCGACGCTCTGGCGCATGAGGCGACCTGGCGCAGCAGGGCGGCGCCGATTCCCTGGCGTTGCCGTTCCGGGTGCGTGGCGATGCGCAGGATTCGCAGGCATCGCCGCTCGCAGGCGCCGACGACGCCGAGATGCGCGGACAGATCCTGGGGCGCGAGATGCCCCTTGAGTCGCCGCTCCCCCCGCCGCGCCTGGCGATCCAGTTCCGCCGGGAGGCCACCTTCGGCGATGGTCAGCGCGACGCCGACGATATGGCTGTCGGCAAGCGCCGCGAATACCGTGATGTCGGGATCGTCGAGCAACTGGCGCAGGTCGCTGGCGGTGGTGCGATAGTGCGCGGCGATCAGCAGGCCGTAGAGTTCCGAGAGCATGGGCTCGCTGGCGATCAGCCGATCGCGATCGAGCCGTTCGAAGTGGATTGTCTCCGCCGGCGCCAGTTCGTCCACGGGCTTGGCCTTGAGCAGCAGGGCGTCGAAGACGAACTGCTCCAGCGCGTCGTTTTCTCCCCAGCGGATGGGCTGGCCGAGATGATAGTCGCGCCAGCCGGGCGTCCGGCGGTCCAGCGTTTTCCGAAAGCGGATGGCGAAGCCGCGACCGTTGCCTTCATAACCCTGCTCGGTGGTGGCGAAGACGATTCGGGACCAGTTGGCCAGCATGTGCTCCAGCATCGGCGCGGGGATCGCCGCCGCCTCGTCCACCGCCAGCAGGTCGGCGGGTTCGGGATCTTTCACCAGGGCATCGGGCGGTCGAAACAGGATCTCTCCCCGCTTCCAGGCGAAGCGACCGCGCGTCGCCCGGCCCTCGGGGCGCAGCGCCGCCAGCAGCGAAAACAGGGTTTCGACCGCCGCCAGGCGGGGCGCGGTGACCAGAATCCGTTCGCCGCCCTGCTCCAGCAACGACAACGCGGCGATGCCCAGCGCGCAGGATTTGCCGCGCCCCCGGTCGGAGCGGAGAACCAGCGGCCTGCGGCGATGCCCGCGAACAACATGAAGGATATGCTCGACCGCTTCGCGCTGATCGCGGGTCAGACAGGCATCGAGCAGCGCCTCTTCTCCCGACCGTGGACGGGGCGGGGTCTGGGGGGATGGGGGAGACAACGACGGCGGATCCTCGGCCCCGCGTCCCTGCTCGATGAGCAGCGGATGGGGACTGGCGCGCAGTCCGCGAATGAATCGCCGCAGAAAGCGCGAGCCGGTTCGCTCGGCCCAGCTTTCCAACGGCGGCGCCAGCAACAGCAGGGCGCAGTCGCCACGAATCGCGCCGGCGGTCAGGGCGAACAGATCCGGGTCGAAATCAGGGTGGGCGTCGAATACAACGTGGCCGGTCGTGGCGCCCAGCAGCCTTCTCGCCTGGGCGGGGCCGCGCCATTCGATCAGCGAACGCTTCATGAGCGGCGACGCCGTGATCCACAACGCCTGTTTCCCGACGGCCTCGATCGCCCGCTCGACGCACCAGTCGGGGTCGCCGGCAAGTACGATCAGGCGCGGCTTGTTGTCGAACCCGGGAAAATCCATAAGGATACAGCGGCTAGGGTCTTGGCGTGGATAGACCTCTCACGATTAAGAATGCCTCGTTCAGGGCGCGTAGGTTTTCGTCGAGAGCAAGGCGTAAAAACGCAGGCATAGTGGCGCTACGTCTAGTTTTTACAACGCAGCTATCGGCGAAAAGATGCGCGTCCTGAACGGGAAATTCTTAATCGCGAAAGGTATAGCATACTCGGTCTGGCGGACGAGAACGATGGATTCCGGGATAACCGCGGCCATGGAGAACTTCCCGGGCGCCGTTGCCGGCAGGATGCCGGCGCTCCCAGGAAGCGCATCTCGCCGGGATAGCCATTTTCCTCTGTGCTACCATTTGTCTGGAAGTCCGCCGGATCCACTCGATCCGGACAAACGTCCTGTTGGATACGAATAACTACCGACGAGGAGGCTGGTCGTGCCCCAGAAACAGCGAACCGTAACATTGATTGACAACGAAACCGGCAAACAGGTCGAACTCCCGGTTCACGTCGGAACCCATGGCCATCCGGCCATCGATGTGCGCTCGCTCAACAAGGCGCTGGGCTATTACACCTATGACCCCGGCTATATGTCCACCGCCAGTTGCAGCAGCGCGATCACGTATATCGACGGCAAGAAGGGCATCCTGCGCTATCGCGGCTATCCCATCGAACAGCTGGCGGAAAAGAGCAACTATCTGGAGGTCTGCTACCTCCTGCTGTACGGCGAACTCCCGACGCCGGATGAATTCGAGACCTTCGAAAAGAGCATCAAGGAACATTCCATGCTGCACGAAGCCATGCGCGGGTTCTTTGGCGGTTTCCGCCATGACGCGCACCCCATGGCGACCATGGTGGGCGTGGTGGGCGCGCTGTCCGCCTTCTATCCGGACTCCTCGTCGGTGCATAACCGCGAACAGCGGTTGCTGGCCGCGCACCGCCTGATCGCCAAGATGCCGACCATCGCGGCGTGGAGTTACAAGTATTCGACCGGCTTCCGGTTCATCTATCCGCGCAACCATCTGGATTACACCGAGAACTTTCTGCGGATGATGTTCGCCGTCCCCACCGAGGAATACGAACCGGATCCGCTGTTCACCAAGGCGCTGGATCTGATTCTGATCCTGCACGCGGATCATGAACAAAACGCCTCCACCTCGACCGTGCGGCTCACCGGCAGCTCCGAGGCCAACCCGTTCGCGGCCATATCCGCCGGCATCGCCTCACTGTGGGGCCCGGCGCATGGCGGCGCCAACGAAGCCGCCATCCGGATGCTGCAGGAGATCACCGAATCGGGCGACCTGCAAAAATACGTCGATCGCGCCAAGGACAAGAACGACCGCTTCCGCCTGATGGGCTTCGGCCACCGCATCTACAAGAGCTACGACCCGCGCGCCGCGATCATTCGCAAGACCTGTCACGAACTGCTCGACAAGATCGATTCGCGCAACACCCCCCTGTTCGAAACCGCGCTGCGGCTGGAGGATATCGTCGCCAAGGACGACTACTTCATCGAGCGCAACCTTTATCCCAACGTGGACTATTATTCAGGGATCATTCTCAGCGCCATGGGCATCCCGCTGTCCATGTTCACCGTGATTTTCGCGCTCGCCAGAACCGTGGGCTGGATGTCTCACTGGAACGAGATGTGGGAAGACCCCGAATCGCGCATCGGTCGACCGCGACAGCTATATATCGGCGAGAAGAAACGGGATTACGTTCCGCCCGAAGAGCGCGGAGCCTGACACGGGAAACCTGGATTTCACATCATAGATGACGGAGAAAACACAATGAGTATCGATCGCATGGTGCTGGCCTTTGCCGGCGCGGTTATTCTGGTTACGGTAGCGCTGGTATTGCTGTTTGACCAGAGCATTCAGTGGCTGTGGCTGACCGGCTTTGTCGGACTGAATCTGCTGCAATCCGCCTTTACCGGGTTCTGCCCGCTGGCGAAGATCCTGAAAGCGCTTGGCGTCAAGCCTGGCGAGGCGTTCAACTAATAGAGCCTCCGCATAAATTCAAAAATCCTCAGCGAGAGCGTCAAGATTTCTGATTCCGGAGCTACGGCCAGCACGGATTTTTCACTCAAAACGCGGGGAAAAGGCCGATTTACACAAAGAGTGTATATATGAGCACTAAAATGGCGAATTCCAGACGCACCAACCCCTAAGTATCCGCTCGTTTCTTTGGATTCCCGGAAAAAGCTAGTACAAATGTCGTAGCAGCAAATGATAGGCAATCAGCGTCTTGTCCAGATAAGCCTGAAATGA
>DRPO01000495.1 GCA_011330835.1 Gammaproteobacteria bacterium
GCAGGGAGCTGATTTCACGGTGGATTTTCTGACCGGGCGAAGACGGGGTGTCTTTTCGAAGGAAGAAAATCCGTTGTGGAATCAAAGACCAGACTAGAATCCGCGCATTCCATGAAAATGGGGGTGAATTACAACCGAATGTGGACAGAGAAGCCATGCTCCTTTTCACAGTCCGCGCGACGCCGGGGCTCTTTTCGGATCTGGTTGCCAATCCGATCACGTTTCAAAGCATGCGTTGCCCGGGCCAAGCAACTCCTGACCGGCAATCCACTCTAAAACAGTATCTTGGGAACCCCCCGTAAATCTGATGGGAGTGTATGTTCTGACAATCGTGGCCATTGGCGTGATCGCCAACTGTCTGGGCTGGTGGCTGCTCCGGGGCGCCGTGGCTGGGCGCCGCGTCGGGCAGGTTGGCCGGAGGCAGGCGATACTCCGCTATGGCGATCGGGTTCTGGCCGTTTCCATCGCGCTCTTGCTGGCTGTCGGCGTCTTGCTGCTCGTGATCATGATGGCGCCCGAGCAGGTTGGCTCCGCCGGCGCAACCGAGGTGTTGCAACCCCTGGTGGGAGCGTTGCTGGTCGCCAGCGGTCTGCTGATTCTGGAGGCGCGTCACCGCCGGATTTTTGTCTCCGATGCCGCGATTGTTTCCTCCGGCCTGCTTGGGTCAACGACGCTGACCTGGAGCGAAATAGACGTCATCCGGTTCAACCCCTTTACCCGAATGCTGGTGATCCGGGCGCGCGACGGGCGGCGCCTGACCGTCAACCCCTCGCTCTCAGGGATGGATTTTCTGGAATACCTCGCCAGAGAAAATCTCGGCGCCGGTCAATACGCCCGAGCCTTTCACGCACTGCATCAGTACCGGCCCTGACTGCGGCTTCGGGCGGACTAACCTAGCTTGCGGATATCCGTCAGCACCCCTTGTAGCGAGTCATCGAACATGATCCTTTCCTCGGCGTTGAGGTCGAGTTCGATGAGCTTTTCCATGCCGCCGGCGCCGAGAACGCAGGGAACGCCCATGGCGACATCGCGATAGCCGTACTCGCCATCGAGAATCGCCACCGTTGGCAAAATGCTGTTCCGGGCGCGGGCGATCGCGTCCACCATTGTCGAGATCGCGGCGGCGGGAGCGTCGTAGGCGCTGCTGGTCTGTCTGAGGGCAAGCACTTCCGCGCCGCCATGTCGCGTGCGGTCGATGATCTTTTCAATCTGCGCTTTCTCCAGCAACTGGTCTATGCTGATGCCGGAAATGGTCGTGTAGCGAATCATCGGCACCATCGCATCGCCGTGTCCGCCAAGCACCATGGCGCTGATGTCCTGAGAGGAATAGCCTGTCTCCAGCGCGATGAAGGCCGCCATGCGCGAGGAATCCAGCACGCCCGCCTGGCCAAAAACCCGGTTGCGCGCCCAGCCGGTGCGGCGCCAGGCGCGGTAAGTCAGCACATCGACCGGATTCGACACCAGCATGATCAGGCTGTCCGGCGCGAAGCGCATGACATGATCGAGGATGCCGTCCAGAATCGCCACGTTGGTTTCCAGCACGTCCGAGCGCGACATGCCTGGCTTGCGCGCGATGCCGGCGGTAATGATGACCAGGTTGGAGCCGCTGAGAATTTCCGGATCGGTATCTCCCGTCACCCGCGTGTCGAACTCGAACAGCGGCGCCGTCTGCTGGATATCCAGCGCCGCGCCTTCCGCCACGCCCTCCTTCACATCCAGCAACACGACCTCGCGCGAGATGTCCAGGCTGGACAAGAACTGCGCGGTGGATTCCCCGACCCGACCCGCGCCGACGATACTGATTTTTTGCATTTGTTCAGACCTCTCGATGGTTGTTGGATTATTGTTATACGGTTGTATTGGCTTGATCGCGCCTACTTCCGTCGGGGCTAAATCCCCGGTTCCCATCCACCTTGAGGAAACGGGACTTTAGTCCCGCCCGTGGTGAACGGCATTGGCTAGGGGCTTACCCATAACCCATAGTTCAGGCTGCGGGGGCTTGCAACCATTCTCCTCACAGCCTGAACAGCTTCCGGGCGTTGGCGGTCGTCGTTTCCGCCACCGTTTCAACGGGCAACTGTTTCAGCGCCGCTACGGCTCCCGCCACCTCTGGCAGCCAGGCCGGCTCGTTGCGCTCGCCGCGATGTTGTTCGCCCGGCTGATCCGGCGCGTCGGTCTCCAGCAGGATCGCTTCCAGCGGCAATGCCGCCACCAGCCGGTGCAGACGCTTGGCCCGCGTCCACGTCACTGGCCCGCCAAAACCCAGCATGAAGCCTCGCTCGACAAAACGTTGCGCCTGATCCAGACTGCCCGAATAGCTGTGCATCACGCCGCGCAGCGTGGGGAATTCGCGCAGCATGAGCCACACCCGCTCCACCGATTTGCGGGCATGAACAATCACCGGCAGGTCGAACCGCGCGGCCAGCGCCAGCTGCGCGTGAAAAAGCGCCTCCTGAGCCTCGCGGTCGGGATCGTCGATCTGGAAATCCAGGCCGCACTCCCCCACCGCCACCGGGCGCTGTTCCGACAGCCGTTTTTCCAGCGCGTCCAGGTGGGAAGAATGGTGCGCGGCCATGAACATCGGGTGCAGTCCAAACGCGGGCAGAACCCCCGGGTAAGCCTCGCGGACCGCTATCAATCGGGGCCAGGACGCCGCCGTGGTTGCCGGCGAGATGATGCGCTCCACGCCCGCCGCCCGCGCCCGCGCGAAAACCGCCTCGCGGTCGGGGGCGAAGGCGTCCGAATCGAAATGGCAGTGGCTGTCGATGAGGCGCATGAGGTACAGATTACCTTTTCCTCCATTATCCTGACATAAACAAAATGAATTTGATCCGCTAACGGCCCCTCGTCAAACTCTCTACC
>DRPO01000496.1 GCA_011330835.1 Gammaproteobacteria bacterium
GCCTCGCAGCATGATCTTGCGCAGGTCATCGACCTGTTGCGTCAGCTCCTGCATCAGGGTTTCATGGTCGATGATGGCCTTGCGCATCAGTTCTTCGCTGGCCTTCTGGTCGGCCTGGGCGACGGCCAGGTTTCTCGCGACCTTTTGCAGCGAATCGATCAGCGTCGACAACTCTTCGCCGATGTTTTCGGTCTTGATGCGGAAACGCGGCATCAGGTGGTCGGCGGTAATGCTTTCGATGGCGCTCAGGATGCGGGTGCGGCGGATCATCGTGCGCGAGTAGAAGAAGCCGAAAATCACGTAGCAGAGGATGGCCGTCATCGTTGTTGACAGCGCGGTGGACATGCCGCCCACCACCAGGTTGATGCCCTCGGTGTCGCCGCCCGCGGTCTGCAACAGGCTGGACGTGCCGAACAGCGCGATCGACAGCGAGACCATCGTGCCGAACACGCCGGCCAGAATCAGGATGTTGTGAATGAACTTGGGCGAATTGCCGCGCGTGCTCTCCTCGGCGACCAGCACCTGCGATAGGGCGGCGTGGTTGGGCGTCATGCCCTCGCGCCAGGATTTGGACATCGACAGATAACGGTGGGCGATCAGCGAGTCCGGGTCTATCTTCGGGGACTGCCCCGGCTTGCTGGCGGCGAGAAATTCCAGGAAGCGGGCGATGGCCGTTTCCTCTTTGGCGTAGCGCAGCAGCATCAGCATCAATCGAACCATCCCGAACAGAAACAGTCCGACAATCAGGCCATTGAGCGCCAGGGCGGTTTTTGTAATATGCTGGCGAAAATACAGCTCCGCCAGGGGTTCGCGGAACCAGAAGACCAGGCCGGCGACGACCAGCAGCGTGGCGATCATGGCCAGCAGCAGGTTGCGGCTGGAATTGGGATTGAAAGCGGAAGGCGACATGGCGCGGATCCGGTTGGGGAGAGTCGCCAATTATCCTCGAAAAAGCGGCGATATGCGAAGACTCCGTTCATGAAGCATCTTTTTCCGCTCCGGGCGCGTAAAGCGAGGCGGGCTTGAACCGACGAAGAGAGGCGAACATGCTCATCAAGCGAACGAAAACCCATGAACCCCGGCCTTCCGAGATCACTCCGGAGTCCATTTACAGGCAACGGCGCAACATCATGGGCGCGGCGGCCCTGGCGGGGCTGGGAGCCGTTGGCGGCTTGCCTTGGCGTCCCGCGCTGGCCCGGGTGGCGTTCGATTCCGGAAAGCTCGGCAAAAGCGCCCTGTCCACGGACGAAGCGCCAACGGATCTGGACGACATCACCCACTACAACAATTTCTACGAGCTGGGGACGCGCAAGAGCGACCCGGCCCGCCACGCCGATGAATTGATCACCGACCCCTGGAGCATCTCGGTCAGCGGCCATTGCGAAAAACCGGGCAAGCTGACGCTTGAGGATTTTCTCAAGGGGCAGGATTTCGAGGAGCGCATCTACCGGCTGCGCTGCGTGGAAGGCTGGTCGATGGTCATCCCCTGGGTCGGGTTCCCGCTCTCGAAAGCGCTGGCGCGCTTCCAGCCGACGTCCAGGGCGAAATACGTCGCTTTCGAGTCGCTGCTCGATCCCGAGCATCTGCATGGTCAGCGGCGTAAAATACTCGACTGGCCTTATCGAGAAGGGTTGCGGATGGATGAGGCCATGCACCCTTTGACGATTCTGGCGG
This sequence comes from Gammaproteobacteria bacterium, assembly GCA_011330835.1. GTDB lineage: Bacteria > Pseudomonadota > Gammaproteobacteria > UWMA-0217 > UWMA-0217 > HyVt-560. Next base: position 1,675 of record DRPO01000496.1, read on the forward strand.
TCGGATTGTACGGCAAGGTGCTGCCCAACCAGAATGGCGCCCCCATTCGACTGGTTGTTCCCTGGAAATATGGCTTCAAGAGCATCAAGTCGATCGTCGCCATCCGCTTCATCGAGCAGCAGCCGCCCACGACCTGGAACCAGCAGGCGCCGGATGAATACGGATTCTACTCCAACGTCAACCCGGAAGTGCCGCACCCGCGCTGGAGCCAGCGCCGCGAGCGCCGGATAGGTGAATTCCGAAAGCGCAAGACACTGAAATTCAACGGTTACGCCGAAGAGGTGGCTTCGCTGTACCGGGGCATGGATCTGAAAAAGTATTTCTGATGATCGTCATGAACAAGCAACGCATCGTCTCGATTGCCAAAGTCGCCGTATTCATCGCCGCGCTGACGCCATTCCTTGGCTACCTCGCGGCGTTGTACGCCGACGCGCTGGGCGCCAATCCGATCGAAACGATTCAGCGCGCCTCCGGCGACTGGGCGATGCGCCTGCTGTGGGCCACGCTCGCCATCACCCCGCTGCGAAAGCTCACCGGCGAACCCGCCCTGCTCAAGTTCCGCCGCATGCTCGGGCTGTACGCCTTTTTCTACGCCAGCGTCCACCTGAGCATCTACCTGTGGCTGGATCAGTTCTTCTCCTGGCCCGACATCGTCGCCGACATCATCGAACGCCCGTTTATCACCGTCGGGTTCTTCTCCTTCCTGATCCTGGTTCCGCTGGCAGCCACCTCCACGCGCGCCATGATGCGCCGCCTCAAGCGTCGCTGGGGCCAGCTCCACAAGAGCGTCTACGGCGCCGCCATCGCCGCCGAACTGCATTTCTGGTGGATGAAAGCCAGCAAATCCGATGTCAGCGAACCCCTGATCTACCTCCTCATTCTCGCCCTGCTGCTGGGATTCCGCTTCTTCCCCTGGCTGTCCGGAAAGCTCAAACGCAGCGGACTGACCTCCGGCGCAATGGACATGGTTCGCCCCTGATGCAGCGCAATCTCATCATCATTGGCCTGATCATCGCCGCCATCGGCCTGCTGTGGCCGTGGCTGTCGAAACTCCCGCTGGGGCGTCTCCCCGGCGATATCGTCATCGACCGTCCCGGTCTGAAGATCTTCTTTCCCATCACCACTATGATCCTCGTCAGCGTGGTGATTTCCGTTCTGATGTGGTTTTTTCGGAGATGAACGTCACGTATATTCTTTTGGCTGCAGTGGTGTGTGGAACGATCCTGCGTACAGACTAAAGCGTGCAGACTAAAGCGTGGGGCGCATTTGTCTGTCGTTTGATGTTTTTCACCACAGAGACACAGAGGACACAGAGTTTCCGTTTTGCAAGTGCGCGACGCCGGTCAGGCAGTCCGGAGGCCGTTATCTATTCCCTTTAATTGACTCGGTGTCCTCTGTGGTAAAAACTCTTTGACAGCCCAAGTCTCCAACCTTTGGGAAAATCCCGGGATTCAGGGTTTTGTGCTGGGTGAGAAAGTCAGAGCAGGCGTAACAACGGAACCTCGCTGTGATCCAGTTATTCAAAATAATCAGTTGATGATTTGGCGCCCTTGCGCCCCGGAACATCTGGATCTATGATTTCCCCGCTGCTGCCTCCCCAAGGAGGGGCAATGGTTTAACTCTGATTACACTCGAAACGCATCAGATCAGCAAAGGACTTGTCATGGGCCAGGAAATCAGCATCTTTCCCCGTTATTCGCAAAAAGAAAACCGTATTACCAACTACTGCCTGCTCACACTCAAGCTCATTTACGAAGACTCTCCAGCACAATTCGCCGCCGTTCTTGAAAGTATTTTTGGGGACAACGCGCCGATCGTAGGTGTACGATTCGAGCAGCAGAAATCGCTCTCAGACAGCACGATCGACGGAATGATCACGCAAAAGGCTTTCACTATCCTGATCGAGACAAAAAAGTATGACTGGTTCAGTACCGATCAGATCATACGCCATCTGGGAGGACTCAAAAAGGATACTGATGAGTGTCAAATAGTCATTGCGTTAAGCAATTTCGAGAAGGAAAATGAATTCGAAGAAGTAAATGCGGCCATCC
>DRPO01000497.1 GCA_011330835.1 Gammaproteobacteria bacterium
GAGGCTTCGGGCCATCCCCTCGTTCCAGAATATTCCGCCGCCTTTCGCAAACACTGTGAAGCGCTCCCGCCCCGCATCGCCGCCAAGGCGATACTCGACTCCGGGCGGTTCGCGGCGCTGGATCCCCCCACCCTGCAAAGAACCCGACCGTTGCACCGTCTTCCGTCGCATTACCGCATCCGCGTCAATGCCGACTACCGGTTGATCATTCAGTGGCGGCCCGGCAAGACTCTGGTGATCCGGGACATCATTCCCCGGCAGGATCTGGAGTCCTGGATCAAGCGGCATGGATAAGACACCGCGATTCGCCCCCCAACCCGCGGTCGGATCAGAATAATTGCCGCAGCCTGTCAAAGCCCTGCGGCGCGGCATCCTTCGGTTCTTCCGCGCTCTCCAGCGTTTCAGCGGCTATCTCGTCGCAGCCTCTGACCTCCGGTCGGGGTGATCCGGCAATGAAGGGGATCCAGGCGCCACAATCGCCGTCGACAAGAAAGCCCAGGTCCGGGTCGGCGCGCGCCCATTCGATGTCGTCGGGCTGGACGGGTTGCAGCGACGCGGTCGGCAACCGGCTGAACAGCGCCGCCCATACCGGAAGGGCGCCGGAGGAACCGGTCAGGCCGGTGGGCTGGTTGTCGTCCCGCCCCACCCAGACGACGGCGACGTGTTCGCCGCTGAACCCGGCGAACCAGCTGTCGCGCAGGTCGTTGGTGGTGCCGGTCTTGCCGGCGACCATCAATTCGGGCGGCAACAGGTATTGCAGCGCCCGGCCCGTGCCGTTGACGGTGACTTCATGGAGCACCGAGGCGAGCAGAAAGTCGGCGTCCGCCGGAACCGCCTGCTCGACCTCCAGCGGGTAGCGTTGCAGGGTTTCGCCGACCTGATTGATGACGGCGGTTATTGAACGCAACGGGGCGCGGTAGCCGCCAGCGGCGATGGTCTGGTACATCCGCAACACGTCGATTGGCGCGAGGTCGGCGGCGCCCAGCAACAGCGAGGGATAGGGCTTCAACTCCCCTTTCAAACCAAGCGCCCGGGCGGTCTTGAGCACATTGTCGACGCCGATGTCCATGCCGAGCCGCACCGTGGGCACGTTGTAGGAGTGGGTCAGCGCATTGAGCAGGGTGACCTCGCCATGATAGACGTTGTCGTAGTTGTGCGGCTCCCAGTCCCCGGTTGGCTGAGGGACGATCAGTTCGCTGTCGTCCAGGCGGGTCAGCAGCGTGTACTCATCCTTGCGCATCAGCGCGGTCAGGTAGACCGCCGGCTTGATGACCGAGCCGACCGGACGCTGCATGTCGAGCGCGCGGTTGAAGCCGGCGTAACGCGGATCCCGTCCGCCAACGGCCGCCAGCACCTCGCCCTGCTCGACCGACGCCAGCACCAGCGCGGCCTGGAGGCTGTCGGGCTTGAGTCCGCGCTCCTGTTCGATGCGGCGCAGGCTCCGGGTCACGCTACGCTCGGCGCGCGCCTGGGCCAGCGGATCGAAGGTCGTGAAAATAATCAATCCTTCGCTCTGCAGATCCTCTTCCCGATAATCGCGCAGCAGTTGACGGCGCACCAGTTGCAGGAAAGCCGGATATGGGGTGACGCCCGATGGCGCCTTCCTGGTGACGCCCAACGGCTGCTGCTTGAGCTTGTCGACCTCGTCCGCGGGCAGCAATTGCTCCTCCGCCGCCACGTCCAGCACCAGGTTGCGGCGCTTGAGCGCGCGTTGCGGATGGCGGCGCGGCTCATAATAGGAGGCGCCCTTGACCAGCCCGACCAGCAGCGCCAGTTGTTCCGGCGACAACTCCCGCAGATCGCGCTGAAAATAGAACTGGGCCGCCAGCCCGAAACCATGAATCGCCCGGTTGCCATCCTGACCCATATAGACCTCGTTCAGATAGGCCTCCAGAATCTCATCCTTGTCGTAATGCCACTCCAGCAACAGCGCCATGGCCGCCTCGTTGAGCTTGCGGCTGAGCTTGCGCTCATTGCTGAGAAAGAAATTCTTGACCAGTTGCTGGGTCAGCGTGCTGCCGCCCTGCACCGCCTTGCGCGCCCGAAAGTTGGCGACCGCCGCCCGCAGGATGGATTTCGGCTGAACGCCGAGGTGATGATAGAAATCCCGATCCTCCACCATCAGCAACATCCGGATCAGCAGCGGCGGGACATCCGCGAGCTTCAGCAACACGCGATCCTCATGGCGGCGAGGATATATATTGGCGATCCGCACCGGCTCAAGCCGGAACAGCGGCGCCGGCTCCCCCTCCAGCGGCTTCAGCTCGGCGATCCGCCCCTCCTCGAAGGTCAACGCCAGCCGCGTCGAGGGACGATACTCATCGGGAAAATGGAAGCTCCGCGTCCACAGTGTGAAACGCCCACCCCGCCGGCGGTACTCCCCCGGCTGGGTCAGCTCGCCAGGGCTCGCCACATAGTGCAACGAAGACAGCAGCGACTCGAAATCGTCCGGCGTCAGCGCCAACCCGGCGAACAGATCCACCGGTCGGGCATAGACCCGCGCCGGCAACTCCCAGCGATTGCCCTCGAACTTCTCGACGATCCGGTTGTTGAGCTGGTAAAGCCAGGGCAGCGTCACCGCCAGCAACAGCAGCGCGACCAGCCCCAGCGCCGTCAGCAGGCGAATACGGCGTTTACGCATGGGCGGATATCACCAGACCACGAGCTTGGGAAACTGTCGAAGGGTTTACTCTCATGAACTTGCGCTGATTTCCGGGATCATCCTCGGTAGATTGAACGGAGAAAATACGGCAAGCGTGTTTCAGCGGCAACCAATGACCTCTTGATTCGTTGCTGTTTGTTCTCAAACTCCACCAGCCAAACGCTGGATCATTATCGGGGAGTACGGGATAATGGCCGGAGCAAATCTTACACCACGAAGCCGCGCCACCCGTCGCAATCGACCGGGCTGGCCGGCCTGAATGGAAACATCTCAAAGAGGAACCCCCATGATCAAACCCGCAAGTTCACTGCTGGCCCTGCTGTTGGCCGCTGGCGCCAGCCCGGCCTTTTCCGACACGGTCGTTACCTTCAAGAACGCCGGCAAGGGCGCGCCCAACAAGATCGCCATTCACAAGGGGATGGTGCAAATGCCCTCGCCTCAGGGCGGCATGCGGCTGATCATGGACACCAATTCGCGCAACATGCTCATGATCAACGACACCGAAAAGCAGTACATGAAGATGAACAGCGCAACCATCGAGAAAACGTCCAGCCTGATGTCGCAAATGCGTCAGCAGATGATGGCCCAGTTGAAGAACCTGCCCCCGGAGCAGCGCAAGGCGATCGAGCAGCGGATGGGGCTTGATCAGGCCCAGCCCAAGGCGCCGGTCATGAGCCTCAAGGCCACGGGGCAGACGAAGAAGATCTCGAACATCCCCTGCAAGGTGACCGACATTCTCAAGAACGGCAAGAAGATCATGGAAGCCTGCGTGGCGACCCCCGGCGACGCCGGCATCGCGCAGGCGGACTACGCCACCATGAAGAAGATGTTCGACATGTCCCGCCAGTTCGCGAAACAGTCCTCGAAAATGGGCGGCCCCAACGCTGGCGGCATCGCCAGCATGCCAGAGCTGAACGGTGTGCCGATGGAAGTCAAGGATCTCCAGAGCGGCCAGACCGTGACCATCGCCACGATCGACAGCAAGGCCAGCCTGAAAGATGCTGATTTCAAGCCCGGCGAAGGGTACAAGCTGGTCGATCCCTTGCAGCAGATGCAACAGATGCGTCAGCAGATGGGACGCATGCCGGCGCCGCCCCAAGGTGCGAAGTAACGCTGTTGCCCGTGTTCCCCATAACCGCGTAGGGTGGATCAAGCGAAGCTGATCCACCGTTTTGCGTGGCATCAGTGGTGGATCCGTCGCTTCGCTCCTTGATCCACCCTACAGCCGAAGTCGGTAGGCTTTCTTGCGTCCATGCCCCCAGCTCTCGTCATCGAATCGCTGAAAAAGACCTACAAGGGCGGTTTTGTCGCGCTCAAGGGCATTGATCTCACCGTCGAAACCGGTGATTTCTTCGCCCTGCTTGGTCCCAACGGCGCGGGCAAGTCGACCACGATCGGGATCATCGCCACGCTGGTGAACAAGACCGCCGGCAGGGTCAGCGTCTTCGGTCACGATCTCGACCGGGAGCCAGGCCAGGCAAAGCGGCTGATCGGGCTGGTGCCCCAGGAATTCAATTTCAGTCAGTTCGAACCGGTGCGGGAAGTGCTGATCAATCAGGCGGGGTATTACGGCATTCCCCGGCGCGAGGCCCTGCGGCGCAGCGAGCGGCATCTCAAGCGTCTCGGCCTGTGGGACAAGCGCAAGGAGGAGACCCGGCGGCTGTCCGGCGGCATGAAGCGGCGGATGATGATCGCCCGCGCGATGATGCATGAGCCGCCGCTGCTGATTCTCGACGAGCCCACCGCCGGGGTGGATATCGAGGTTCGCCGCGCGATGTGGGACTATCTGAA
>DRPO01000498.1 GCA_011330835.1 Gammaproteobacteria bacterium
GGGAAAGCCAGCTGGACGCATGGCTGGCGTTCACCCGCGCGGCGCGTTACCTCTACCGGAGCTTCAGGGAAGAAAGCAACAAGGCTGTCCACGAAAAGCCCAAGATACTCCCTGTTTCACTGATCGCGCAAGACACAAAAAAGGAACGTAACAAATCGCACGGATTTTTCAGCAGTAACGATGGACACGAGACGTTCAACGCGCCCATGTTTTGGTTACTCGCGAAATTTCTCCGCCCCAAAAAAGCCGATTCGAGCGATACCCTCGAAGAAAAAAAGCTATTCGACCATTTCAGCGGCGAATTCGAATCCGACCGACTCTATGTTAACGCAGCCTATGCGCTGGTCGGGCCGGCCCCTTCATCCCCGCTCACGCGCGAACAAACCAAACGGCTTTTCAGCCTTGCCTTGTATGTGGATACGGGATTTGACAGTTTCAGCAGCGCGGGAGGCTACGCTTACGACCCTGCTTTCCTTGACGAACGACTGAAGAAAAACGCCTATGGTCGCTGGGAAGCCGCTGGCACATGGATCGGACACACCGACAACGCCAGCGTCTATCTTGGCTTCGGCGATCATTTCGTCAAACCGATCGCTTCTCTTCATGTTCCCTGGATCTACAGCCGTTTCATTCTGCTCGCGCTGTTTCATCACCACATCCTGCGACACTTGCAGCGTCGCGCCCAACGCCTGCCGGTCGATACCCAAGGCGACTGGGAAAAGATAAAACGGCTCAAGAGCAAGCTGAAAAAACTGCGACAGGATTTCATCGACTTCACGAACCTCTACTGGATACATTTCCCAACCCAACAGATACAGGGCAAGGAAATGTATGCCCGGCTCAGCGAAGCGCTGTCCCTGAAGGAAACCCACGCGCTGGCGCAACAACAGATCGAACAAGCCGAAGCCTTCGCCTCACAGGAGCACCGCGACATTCTTGAAGACATAGTCCGGAAGCTTGGCTATGTCACGTTCTTCATCAGCTTGATGGGCGTCATCTTCACCGTGCTGCACAGTAACGAGGCGCTTGCCTTCCTCAAGCCGCTGTTCAACCAACTTATCGGTTCCCGCCTGGGGCGGGTTTCCGCGCAAGAGCTACATCTGATACGCATCAGCCTTGAAATGGCCTTCGCGGCCATTCTCCCCATTCCGGCAATCTGGCTGTTGGGGCGCGTAGAGAAACTGAAGATCATCGCGCGCCCGGCTCTCCGTATCGCTTCGTGCCTGTCCGCGATAACCCTCTTCATCATTATCGCCGCGCACAGTCTGTTTCTGGGTACAGGGCTGGTGAAATGAATACGCGCTTGAACCATATGGGCCTCGATAAACATGCTTCTCGCGCCCAACAACACGCCAAAGGCGTTGGGCGCGGCGCGTTTTGCCCAACCGACTTGTCCATGCCGACCTTACTCACAGAGTGAAACAATGAGCATCTTCCGCCACCTGAAAAATGTCGCCTCGAAGACAACCCCGTCAACAGTCCGAGAGCCCTCCACGGATTCCGCTCCGCATGAACCGGCGGCGGAAGTTTCCGGAAACGAAAAGCTGCTGCTCTACCTGACCGCCACCAATTTCGACCATGTTATCGACGATACACAGCAACTCAGCGTCCGACGCGGCGCGAGCATCTACCTGCGCGAACTGACCCACTGAGAACTCCCCACCTACCTGACAAAAGAACTGAATCTAAAGTGCGACCCGATCTCCATCGGCGCATCCATCGGTCTGTATGAAATCGCCAACGTCAATCCCGAAGGCTTCCGGGGGCGCCTCGAAAAATGGCTCAATGAAGAGCCAAGGGGCTATTTCACCTTCGCATACGCCATCAAAACCCAGCCGGACATGTCCGAGTTTCCACGGCTGATCCGCGAGCTGCAAAACGAAGTCAATCTCACCCGGCAGCAAACGTTGTCTCTGTCGCTGGCCGGGCTATGCGACGATGACGTTGGCATCGGAGATCCGTTGACATGCCATTGGGAGGGTCTTCGCCCCGCCAAACCCCGAGCGTTGACGCGAAAAGAAAACGGCGAGGATCAGAGTTACCACCTTTCGCCTTCCGTCGCTTCACGCTACTTTTCCGGCCGGACATATCAGGGAAAGGATGCGAACAGTCAAATCGCATCGATCAAAAAGGACTTCATCAAAACGGAAACGGACGGAGAAGTCGACAAGTTTTTCTCCTACGACCTGGAGCAGCTCGGCGGCTTTTCCAACAACGCCAGTCCATTCAGCAACTTTAGCAACCTCAACAACAAAATGGCCGTCATCTATATCGACGGCAACGATTTTGGCGCCAAACGCAAAACACTGGAAACAGCGAATGACTACCGGGAGTTTGATCAGGCCATCCTGTCAGCCCGCAAGAACTTCCTGATCCATCTGTTCAAGACATGGGGCGGACAGGAAGCCTTCCTCAACCGGGAAATCGACGCCCCGGAAGATCGCGAGAATGAACCCCATTGCCGTTTCGAACTGCTACAGTGGGGCGGCGACGAGTTGCTGTTCATCGTCCCCGCCTGGCTCGGTTTCCCCATCCTGCGACAATTCTTCCAGACCCCCTTCGAATGGAATGGAAAACCGCTCACCCACGCGGCGGGCATGGCGCTCTGTTCCATCAAGACGCCCATCTCACGCGCCCAGGCGCTGGCCATCGAATTGGCCGAATGGTGCAAAAGCGTCTCGCGGAAAGAAAACCTCTACGCCGCCCTGGCGCTGGAATCCATCGACTACCCCACCCAGCCGCTGGAGACATTCTTCGAACAGCGCTTTCACAGCCTGGCCCAATACCACTTCCCCCACAGGCCGTTTTCCGGAACCGCCGAAAACTGGAGCCAGCAGCTCGATTCCTTCGAGGCGCTGAAAGACGGCCTTCCCCGCGCCCGCGTCATCCAGCATCTGCTCGACCTGCTGGAAGAACTCAGGGAAGGGGGAACCTGCCACCCCGATGCGCAACATGAACAATGCTTCGAAAAAACGGCCAATGATCTGGAGACAATACTCGGGGAAAACGAACTAAACATCCACTTCGACAATTGGCGGACTCTGTTTCCAGCCATTGACGAAGTCTGGCTGAACTCAACCGTCCTCAAACCTGAAAAGATACAAGAAATTCGTCATACCCTTCCTTCGGCGCAACGAATCTGGCCCTGGCTCTACCTCGTGGAATACTGGGATTACCTGCTCACCGACAGCACGCTCGGAGTCGAAAAAAAGGAGGCGCAAAATGACCAGTAACCGCACCTGCTTCAAGGTCAAACTCTGCTTTTCCGGCGGAATGCTCAGCCGCGCCGCCGGCGGCATCCGTTTCGGGCTCGACCAGGCCATGCTCCGCGAATCGTGGAGCAACGCCCCGGCTTTGCCCGGCAGCCTCATCAAGGGGAATCTGCGCCACGCCTGGCGGGCGTTGGCCCAGGCCGGCCATGACAAAATCGGTCGTCACCTGAACCAACTACTGGGCCCGCCCGCGATCCCCGATGAACCCGCGCCGGAACATACTGAAAAAGACGCGCCGCGCGGGGCGCTGCTGTTCGACGACCTCTGGCTCGCCGAAGGCGACACTCAAGAGACCATCCGCCATCGCATACGCATCGACGAGACAACCGGCGCCGTCAAGAAAGGCGCGCTGCTCATGTCGGAACAAATCGAACCGCCGCAAGGGCAACCGCTTTGCTTCACCGGCCAGATCGAACTCGATGGCCCCCGCCACGGGGAAAAGACCATCAAACTGGAGCCGGAAACACTAAAGAACTGGATAGCCAACGGCCTCGCCTATGCCCAGGCGCTGGGCGCGCACAAGGGCATTGGCTGGGGAACGCTCGAAAAGGTCGAAGTCGAAATCTCCACCACTGAAATGCCCGCGTTGCCACAGACCGCGCCCGCCCCCACCGAGTCGCTCGAACGTCTGGGGCTGGGACTGGCGTTCGACCGCCCCTTCTGCGTCCCCCACCCCAAGGGCAACGAAAACACCATCTACTCCCGTGAAGTCATACCGGGCAACGTCATCAAGGGCGCGCTGGCCACCAGCTTCGACCGCTGCTGGGGACAAGGCTGGCGTGACCAATATCTGGAGAAATTCGACGCCTTGCGCGTCAGCCACGCCTTTCCCTCCAGTAGAAACACTCCGATCAGACCCTTGGCGCCGCCCTACAGTCTTGCGCTCGACAACGAAGGAAAGCTGCATGACATCAACACCGACGGCGCTCCATCCGACGACGCCATGCCGCTGCGCTTCGTCACCGACTGGAAAGCAA
>DRPO01000499.1 GCA_011330835.1 Gammaproteobacteria bacterium
ACGGCGAAGCGGATTTCGCCGCTGTGCCGCTGTTCCGAGGCCTGGATGGCGGCTTCGATGCGGCTGAGCGTTTCTGGCGGGAAGCAGCGGCGCACCAGCCACGGGGGATAAAACAGGTGTTTGAGCGTTCTCGATAGCATGGTTACCAGCCTCCGGAAGCGCCGCCGCCGCCAAATCCACCGCCACCGCCGGACCAGCCGCCGCCTCCGCCCATGCCGCCCGGCCAGTTGCCGCCAAAACCGCCGCCAAAACCGCCGCCATAGCCGCCACGGTTGCCCGGAAAGCTGCTGCGACCTCCGGCGCTGAAGATCAGTACGACGACGAACACGATAAAGGCGACCAGCAGGCTGGCGACCGTGGCGGCGGTCATCAGCCAGAAGCCGCCGCCGGCGATCGCCGCGGCCAGGCCGGCGCCCGGCAGCCGACCGAACAGGGAGCGGGCGACGGGGCCGAAGAAGATGGCGAAAAAGAAGATGATGGGCAGAAAACCGTCGAGCCGGTCGCCGCTTCGCCGACCTTGGCCGCGCCGGGGCGGCGGCAGTTGCTCGCCTTCGATCAGGCGCGCGAGTTGGTCGACGCCGGCGAGAATGCCTTGCGCGAACTCGCCTCGCCTGAAACGGGGCGCGATGATTTCCGAGATGATCCGCTTGGCGATGGCGTCGGGAATGGCGCCTTCGAGCCCGTAACCGACCTCGATGCGCATGCGGCGGTCATCCTTGGCGACCAGCAGCAGAACGCCGTCGTCGATGGATTGGCGCCCCAGTTTCCACTGCTCGACGACGCGAATGGAATATTGCTCGATGGCTTCGGGCCGGGTCGTCGGCACGATCAGCACCTGAATCTGGCTTCCCCGCTCCTCCGCGAGCTGACGAATGCGCGTGTCGATCTGTTGTCGTTCCGCGTCGCTCAGCGTGTGGGTCAGATCGACGACCGGCCCCGTGAGCGGAGGAACCGGTTGCGCATCGGCAACCTCATCCGCGCCCGAGCCGATGACCGGAACCAGCCACAGCAACACCATGAGCAGGTAACGCATCGGCGTCTTCACCTGTCGGCGCTTTCCCCGGGCTCAGCGAGTCGCGGGCGCGGGCTGGCCGAAATCGACTTGCGGCGGTTTGCTGATGGCGGCCTCGTTCTCCACGGTGAAAGAAGGTTTGGTCTTGTAGCCGAACAGCATCGCGGTCAGGTTGGTCGGAAACTTGCGGACGATCAGGTTGTATTCCCGCACCGCCTTGATATAGCGGTTTCGCGCCACCGCGATGCGATTCTCCGTGCCTTCGAGCTGCGCCTGCAAATCGCGAAAGACGCCATCCGCCTTGAGCTGGGGATAGTTCTCCGCCACCAGCAGCAACCGCGACAGCGCCGAGGTCATCTGTCCCTGCGCCTGCATGAAGCGGTTGAACGCCTCCGGATTGTTGATCAGCTCGGGGGTGGCCTGCATCGCCCCGATGCGGGCGCGGGCGTTGGTGACCTCGGTCAATACGTCCTTCTCGTGGCTGGCGTAGCCCTTGACCGTATTGACCAGGTTCGGGATCAGATCGGCGCGCCGCTGGTACTGGTTCAGCACCTCGCTCCAGGCCGCCTTGATGGATTCATCGGTGGTTTGCAATGCGTTGTAGCCGCAACCCTGCAAGCTCAGCAGCGCCGCCAGCAACAGCAATCGGGACAGGGACTTGAACATGGTGACTCCTCAGGATCGTTATTATCAGTCAAGAGTATACCTCTTGCGATCAAGAATGCCCCAGTCAGGGCGCGTAGCGCGTGCCTGATGGCGCGGTTTCTGGATCCCGGCTTTCGCCGGGATGACAGCCTGGGAGTGCGGTCTTCCCGGCGGAGGCCGGGATCCGGTCACGAAGCTGACGGACCAAGAAAAGGATGAAGGAAGAACCAGACCATTGCCGGCGGGATGCCTGCGCTCCCCAGGGGGCTCAGCCCTGCTCTCCGGCGTCTTTCATTTGCTCGTAGGAGGCTTTTCCGTAACGAAATTCGCGGACGCCGAGCAGCATGAGCACGACGGCAATCGCGCCGGTCGCCATAGCCGCCAGGCCGCTTCCGGAAAAACCGCCAACGAGGAAAACGAGGATCGAGACCAACCCAAAAAAGGCGCCCCGGCCATAATGATGGGACACGCGCGCAACCTGGAGCGCCTGCCTGACGGCGCTGCTCCGGATGGCTTCAACCTCGGCCCGCCAGGCCTCGTTCCGGCCTGAAGCGCCGCGGCGCCTGCCGAGCAGTGACTTGGCCATCGGCGCAACGATGCTGAAGACGATGCCGGCAAGCGCAACGCTGAGCCACCACGACACCGACATTACCCATTGAGCTGTTTCCTGCATGATCGATCCTCAAGGCGATAATCAAAGATCCGCGAACACTACCGCATGAGGGTGGCAAATTCTGTGCGCTGGCCAGCGAAAAATACGTGCAATAACCTATATTCTGTATGGGATAGTTGTGGACGGATTATATATCTCCTATTAGATAGAGGAGCGAACGATTTTTTTGCCCGGATCGGGCTGCGCCGGATCCGGGCTCAACCTGATAAATGAGGTAAGACCACATGGGACAACTGTTATTTCCAAACGCGCCACACGGATGGAGCAAAGACGATGCGGAAAAAAAAGCCAGGGAGATGGGCGTCAGTCTGAATGATGAAGCCTGGGAGGTGATCCAGGGCCTGCAGGACTATTTCGCCACGCACGAATTCACCAATCGACGCGAACTCTGCGATGCGCTGGATGAAAAATTTCACCGGCTCGGCGGACTCAAGCGACTGTATCAGATCTTTCCTGGCGGCCCAGTAGCTCAAGGCGCATCGCTGGCTGGGTACGAGCCGCCCGCGGGCAGCATCGATCGTTCTTTCGGCAGCGTCTGCTGACGATTTTCCAGGCGCTCCCGCGATGAGGCGCGTCGCGATGCGGGTTGAGCGCTCCAAAGCCCCCACCCACGCTTGCGGCGGAGGATTGCGGTGGGCGCTTCACTCCGTCACCGAACCCCGTCCGTCATTCCCACTCAGCCCGGAATGACGGATTGGGGGCGGGAATTGATGCTTCCGCGACCAGGAATACCCCGTTCAGGCCTTCGCCCCGCATTTTCCGGCGCCGCATTTGCCGTCTTTTTTCTTCACTTCCGCCTTGTTAGCGCCGCATTTCCCATCCTTCTTTGGGGGTTCGCGCGGCTTCTCCGGTGGTGGGAGGCGCGCTATCGGGGTAAAAAATTGTGAATACTGGCGAAGTTGCGTATCCAGGGACGAGAGCCTGGGAAGGTTTTTCTCGCCTGAATCAGCGCGTTGCGCGCATCATCGAAGCTGGCGTAGTCGCCGGAAACGAGAATGTAGCGTGTAGCGCCGCCCGCGTTGATGGAAAAAATGGCGTTTTCCGATGTTTGCAGCTTGGCCGCGAGCGCTTCCAGCCGCTGACGATCGGGAGCTGAAGCGATTTGCACGGTGAAGTGTTCCGGATCCCTCGCGCTCACCCAGTCGCGGCCAAACACGCTGCCCCCGGAAGCGACCGGGAGCGCGCCCCCCGCCGATTTCATCAGTTGCGCCGCCTGGGCCGTTTCGCTGGCGGAGGGGAACCCGCTGCGCAGCTTGTCCACGTAGTCCGCGACGCCCAGCGGATTGCCCAGACGGTGTTCGATCCGGGCTCCGAGCAACAGGGTCTTGGCGGTGTGGGGGTAGTGATTGAGGAACTGTTCCAGCCAACTGTTGGCGGCCACCGGGTTGCCTTCCTCAAGCGACAGCCGGGCCATTTGATAGAGCGCCACGGGCTGGTCGGCCCTGAGCTCGATGGCCTGCTGGAAATAGTTTCTCGCCACGGCGCGGTCGCCGCTGCGCAGGGCGCAGAGCCCGGCGTTGGTCAGCGCGATTTCGGGGTGGGCGTTGCCGGGCAGGTTGGCCGCGCGATCGAATGACTCGAAAGCCTGCGCGTAGCGCTTCTGATGGCACTGGAAATTGGCGTGGTTGTTCAGCAGGCTGGCGGACGTGGGGTTGAGCGCGAGCGCCTTTTCGAAAGCGGTCGCCGCCAGGACGCCCTGTCCATTCTGTTGGTACAGCAACGCCAGCAGTTCCTGGGCCCGGGCGTTGCTCGGGTCGAGCGTGGCGGCGCGACGCGCCAGCGGCAGCGCGGCGATGGGATCGCCCTTTTTCATCTCGGCCAGCGCCTTGTCGTATTGCTGCCGGGCTTCGGCGCGAGCGTCGGCGTCCGGGCGGGTCTGGCCCGCGCAACCGGTCAGAAGGATCAGTACGGCGATGAATATCAGGCGCATGGCTGGTTTGCGGATCGAGGTGGACAAGTGGGCGGGATTTTCGTCTGTGACAGGTATATAGTAACTCTATACTCCAAATAGATACCAATGCGCCCCAAACGCATGTTTGAAAACGACGAAGAACGCATTCGCCAGACCATCCACGAACTCAAGCTGGAGCATCGCGCGCTGGATGCGGCGGTGCGCAGCATGCAGGAGGGCGTATTCGTCGACCAGCTCCAGGTCAGGCGACTCAAGCGACGCAAGCTGGAACTCAAGGACCGGATTCGTCGCTTGCAAAGCGAGCTGATCCCTGATCTGGACGCGTGAGCCGGGCGCCCCACCTTCTGCTCGCGGTCTCCGCGCATGGCTATGGCCACCTGTCCCAGGTCGCCCCGGTCATCAATGCGGTTCGCGAACGCCTGCCCAACCTGAAGCTGACGGTTCAGGGCGCTTTCTCCCGGGAACTTGTGGCTGGCCGCATCGCCGGCGATTTTGAACAGATCACCGAGCCGGCGGATGTCGGATTCGCCATGCACGGGCCAACGGTCATCGACTGGCCCACCACGCTCGACTGGTTCCGGAGTTTCCATCGCGACTGGGACGCGAAGCTCGCCGCGGAGCAAGCCCTGTTGCGCGACCGGCGGATCGATCTGGTCGTGGCCGACATCCCTTCCCTGCCGATCGCGGCCGCCAGGGCGGTCGGCATTCCGGCGGTCGCCTACTCTTCCCTCAACTGGGTCGATACGCTGCTGGAAAACCGCGCCGTGGCGGAGGCGCTGTCCGCCGAAATCGCGCTGATGCGGGAAATCTACGCCTCGGCGGACTGGTTCATCCTGCCCGAGCCCAGCATTCCCATGGACTGGCTGGCCGAGTTCGATCGCGACAACCGGTATCCCGTCGCCCCGGTCAGCGCCTCGCCCCGCGACCGCCGCGACGAACTCGTCCAGTTGCTGAATCTGAACCCCGAAGCCCGACTCGTTCTCGTCAGCCTGGGCGGCATTCCAATGGAGGAAGCCCTGACGCGTTGGCCCCGTCTGGAGGGCGTGCAATGGCTGGTCGACGCCGAAGCGGATCCGGCTCGCCCCGACCAGATCAGCATTCAGGGGCTGAACTGGCCGTTTCCCGACCTGATCGGCTCCGTCGACCTGCTGGTCACCAAACCGGGCTATGGCACTTTCACCGAAGCGGCGCGGTGTGGCATCCCGGTACTGAACATCGAACGAACCGATTGGGCTGAATCGCGTTACCTGATCGAATGGCTGAAAACTATCGTACCGATGATCACGGTGGCGCTGGATAAGGTGCGCTCGGGCGCGATCGGCGATGAAATCCTGACGTTGCTGGCCCAGGGGCGACGCCCGGGCATTCAGGAAAACGGTGTAGCCCCGGCCCGTGAATTGATACTATATTCCCTGAAATCGGGAATTCCCCGCTCCCATACAGACAACGAATTCAGGACTGGAGACAATCAATGAAATATTTCAATTTAGCGGCGACAGCGTTGGCGACCATGATCGCTGGCGTTTCCAACCCGGCGGGCGCGGCGGACCTTGAACTGGCGCTCAGCAACCAGTCCGCCATGACCGAGGTCATCGCGGATTCAGCGAGCATCGCCTCGGGCGGGGCCGATATTCACATGGGCCTGCTGTTCAACGAAATCGACGATGTCGTTGGCCACGCCGGGCTGATCGTGCGCGGCAGGCCGGTGAATGAACAAGCCGTTTCATTCGGACTTGGCGCGGGTCTCTACTACGCCAGCCTGGATACGCCCAGCCGCTCGGTGGGCGCCTTGACGCTCGGCTTCGAACTCGAATACACCATTCCGGGCAACACGCCGATCGGACTGGGCGGCAGCCTGTTCTACGCGCCCGATGTGACCACCTTCAGTGACGGCGATTCACTGCTGGATCTGAAGCTGCGCGCGGAAATCGACGTCTTGCCCAGCGCCACCGCCTTTATCGGCTATCGCAAGCTCTCGACCGACCTGACCTCGGGCGGAGAACACAAGATGGACGATAACGTGCACGTCGGCATTCGCATTCAGTTCTAGCCCGCATTTCTGGCGCACGAATCCACCTGCCTCGTGAGCAGGGGGGGTAGGGTTTCCGCGGCATGAACAAGATTCAAAAAGCAGAGGTCGCTTTCCCCAATGGCCGGGGAGAACAACTGGCAGGGACGATCGACAGGCCAACGGGCCGCATTAGCGGCTGGGCGCTCTACGCGCACTGCTTCACCTGCTCCCGCCAGATCATTACCGCGAGAAGGGTCTGTCAAGCGCTGGCGCGACGCGGGCTGGCGGTATTGCGCTTCGATTTCACCGGGCTGGGCGACAGCGAGGGCGATTTCGCCGACACCAATTTTTCCACCAACGTCGGCGACGTAATCGCGGCGGCGGAATTTCTCGCCAGGGAACACCAGCCCCCCAGCCTGTTGATGGGCCACAGCCTCGGCGGCGCGGCGGCGTTGGCGGCGGCGCCCTCCATCGATTCGATCAAGGCCGTGGCCACCATTAACGCGCCCGCCGATCCTTCCCACCTCAACTATGTATTCGAGAGCCGCCGCAAGCAACTGGAGAACGCGGGACAGGCCGAGGTCGAGGTCGCCGGTCGCCGCTTCCTGTTCAAGAAACAATTTCTCGACGATTTGCAGGGCCACGCACTGGAAAACAAGATTCACAAACTCGGAAGCCCCCTGCTGATCCTGCACACCCCCAACGACGCGGTGGTCAATGTCGACGAAGCGCGCAAGATATTCCAGGCCGCCCGGCACCCCAAAAGCTACATCTCCCTCGTCGCCGAAGACCACCTGCTGACTGGCCCCGACGACGCCGACTACGCGGCGGGGCTGATCCAGGCCTGGGCAAGCCGCTTCATTGGCGAAGCAGGTTCGCCCTCCGAGCGCGACAAGCCCGTGATTGAAGCGGGAGAAGTCCTGGTCAGGGAAACCGGCGAAAACTTCACCAACGAAGTCTTCACCGAAGCCCACCATTTTCTGGCCGATGAACCCCGCAACATCGGCGGCCAAAACGCCGGCCCCAAACCCACCGAACTGCTGATGGCCGCGCTCGGCGCCTGCACCTCGATCACCCTGCGGATGTATTTCCAACACAAGGGCTGGGAAGTCGGCGAAATCAGCGTGCGGGTTCGCAAAGACCCAAGCGGAAAACAAGGGCCACCTCGCTATAGCGTTGATATCGAGATACCCACCCCGCTTGAAGACGACCAGCTCAAACGGGTTCATCACATCGCCAGCCGATGCCCGGTTTACCGCATCCTGTCAACCGAAGCCGAAATCTCGCACGAAGTCACGACCAGACATGACATTGAATGAAGCGCCGGAGCGCGAAACCCGCCACGTAACCCGCTTACGGGTAAACGACACCCTCAACAGAAATACCCTACACCTTTGCCGGCAAGATGCCGGCGCTCCCAGCCCCCCTGGGAGCGCCGGCATCCCGCCAGCCCACCGGCAATGTCGGGCTCGGCCCGACGAGCCGCGAGGCGCTCTTCCCCCCCTTCGCCCGCCCCGCCAGCGCGCCATAAGCCAGAAAAGAAGTACAAGATATCGAGGCGCGAAACCCACCGCACAACCCGCTTACCGGTAAACGCCTCTCTAAAACAAAACTCCTCTACCGACAAAGCCCTCAATCCAAACAATAACCAAGAGAACCTGCATCCCGCCCCCAAAACCGATAGAATCCGCATCTCTATCAATCAGGGCCGCGTAGTCATGGGCGACAGGATCATGGTATTGACGACCTACCCGGATCAGTCGGGCGCCGAACAACTGGCCCGCGAACTGGTGGAGAAAAAACTGGCCGCCTGCGTGAATATTTTGCCGCCGATGACGTCTGTCTATCGATGGCGCGGCAATGTTGAATCCGGTCGAGAACATCAGTTGGTGATCAAGACGCGCCAGCATTTGTTCTCGCGAGTCGAGCAACTGGTCGCCGAACGCCATCCCTATGAATTGCCTGAACTACTCGTGCTGCCGGTTCAGGGAGGATCCAGAAACTATCTTGCGTGGATTGACGAAGTCACTGATGATTAAACCATTTCCCAAAACCTTGACCGCCCGCTCCCAGCCATTTTTCCAGATCGGTGTTTTTCTGCTCCTGCTGGCGGTGGCGGCGCTGTCTCCATCCCCCGCCCACGCCGCCAAGGGTTCGGCGCTGGATGTCCTCAGCGGCCTGAACGCCGCGCTGGGGGGCGGCAGCGAGGAGGAGCTGCTCGACCCGGACGAGGCTTTCAGCTTCTCCGCCTCGCTGAAGAAGCCGGGCTACCTGGTGGGCCGCTGGCAGGTCGCCGATGGCTACTACATGTACAAGAACAAGCTGAAGATGGCGCTGGAAGGCGCGACCGGTCTGAAGCTGAGCGAACCCGTCTACCCGCCCGGGGAATTCCACAAGGATCCAAATTTCGGCGAGGTCGAGGTTTTTCGCGGCGCGCTGACGCTAGAGTTCCCGATTCTCGGCCTGCAAGGCCCGCCCGAGAAGCTGGCGCTGAAAGCGCAGTATCAGGGCTGCGCCGATCTGGGCGTTTGCTATCCACCGATCCGGAAAACAATCGATTTCGCGGCGAATGAGCTGAGCAAACTGGTTTCCACGCCCAAGCCGGGCAGCCGCGCGGCGCCGACAGCGTCATCCAGCGCCGCGCCGATGATCTCCGAGCAGGACGCCATCGCGGCGAAGCTGGCCTCCGGCAACACCATTCTCACCCTGCTGAGCTTCTTCGGCTTCGGCTTGCTGCTGGCGTTCACGCCCTGCGTTTTTCCGATGATTCCGATTCTCTCCGGCATCATCGTCGGCAGCGGCGACAATGTCACGCCGATGCGCGGCTTCCTGCTGGCGCTGTCCTATGTGCTGGCGATGGCGGTCGCCTATACCGTCGTCGGCGTGCTGGCGGGGCTTTTCGGCGCCAATTTGCAGGCCTGGTTCCAGAACCCGTGGATTCTGACCCTTTTCGCGGTAATCTTCGTGCTGCTGTCGCTGTCGATGTTTGGCTTCTACGAGTTGCAGATGCCGGCCTCGA
>DRPO01000500.1 GCA_011330835.1 Gammaproteobacteria bacterium
ATCGCCATCATCAGCGGAAGCCACCGAGTCAACGCCCAAAGCCTGAAAGTCTCTCGATACATCGAATCCGTACTGATGGAGCAGAAGATTTGCGATGAAACCTGGCTGTTCAGTCTATCCGGCAACCCGTTGCCGCTGTGGGATGAATCGGTATGGGAAGGCAGTGAAAAATGGAAGACGCTGCTTCAACCGCTGTCGACCGAACTGGAAAGCAGCGACGGCCTGGTTGTGGTCTCTCCGGAATGGCATGGGCAGGCGCCAGCGGGCCTGAAGAACTTTTTCCTGCTGTTTTCCGCGCTGCAACTCGGCCACAAGCCCGCCTTGCTGGTTGGCGTCTCCTCGGGGCCGGGCGGAGCCTACCCCATCGCCGAACTGCGCATGAGCAGCTACAAGAATAACCGGATCTGCTACATCCCGGAACAGCTCATCATCCGCAATGTCGAATCCGTGCTCAACGACGACCCGACGCGGAACAATGAAGAGGAAGATCGCTACTTTCGCGAACGCATCCCGTACGCGCTGCGAATTCTGGGTGAATACGCCCGCGCGCTGAAGCAGGTGCGCGCCAGCGGCGTCACCGACACCTCGGTATTCAGCAACGGCATGTAGCCGGGGCAAGGCCTCCACGCCCCCCACTCCCGTCGTTCCGGGCTGAATGGAGCGAAGACCCGGAATCCAGGCCGGAGCGCTGGATTCCCGCTTTCGCGGGAATGACGAGGTGGGCGGGAATGACGATACCGTGGCTGGCGGGATGCCGGGGCTCCCCGCCAAAGATTGAATCAGCGACCGCCGCTTTGCAGGGCGGCGATCCGCTCATCCAGCGGCGGATGACTGGAAAACAGTTTGCGCATGCCGCCGTCGCGGATGCCAAAAGCGGCCATTTCGGCGGGCATCTCGGCGGGTTCATGCACGGATTTCAGCCGCTGGAGGGCGGCGATCATTTTCTCCCGGCCCGCGAGTTTGGCCCCGCCGGCGTCCGCGCGATACTCGCGCCAGCGCGAGAACCACATGACGATCATGCTTGCCAGGAACGAGAGAATCACTTGCGCAACCATTTGGGAGATGAAATAGCCGATACCGTGCCCTTCTTCGTTCTTGAAGATCACCCGATCGACAAACCGCCCGATCACCATCGAGAAGAAGAACACAAAGGTGTTGACCACGCCCTGGATCAGGGTCAGCGTCACCATGTCGCCATTGGCGACGTGGCTCATTTCGTGGCCCAGCACCGCCTCGACCTCGTCGCGGGTCATGTTTTCCAGCAGGCCGGTGCTGACCGCGACCAGCGCGTCGTTCTTGTTCCAGCCGGTGGCGAAGGCGTTGGGATCCGGCGAATGGAAAATGCCGACTTCGGGCATGTCAATGCCAACGCGGCGCGCCTGTTCCTGAACGACGCTGACCAGCCAGCGCTCGGTTTCGTTGGTTGGCTGCTCGATAATCTGCACGCCCATGGCTCGCTTGGCCATGGACTTGGACATGAACAACGAGATCAGAGACCCCGCGAAACCAAAGACAGCCGCCATGACCAACATCTGGCCCGTGTTGCCCAGCCGGACGCCAAAAACGCTCTGGATGACATACATCACCACCGAGAGCACGACCATGACCGCGAGGTTGGTCGCCAAAAATAGGACTATTCTGCGCATGCTTTCCTCTATCTATGCCAAATCACAAACCAATATGAGGCAGCCCGCTCCGGAATTCAAGCCACGCCAGACTTGTTGACAACCTCGAGTCGATCCACCTTCTGGTAGCCCCGGGGCAGCTTGCGGCCTCGTTTGCCGCGCTCGCCATCATAGGCGTCCACCTCGTCGGGCGGCATGGTCTTGTGGCGCTTGCCGGCGTGGATCGTGAGTTTTTCACCCGGCTGAATCAGCGTAACCGCGGCCACCGACTCCTCGCCGCTCTTGAGCCGCTTGGCGGGAATATTGATGATCTTGTTGCCCTTGCCGCGCGCCAGCCGGGGCAGTTCCTTGAGCGGAATCGCCAGCATGTAGCCGTCGGTGGTCGCGGCGACCACCCAGTCATCTTCCGCCGAGCGAACCGGAACGGGAGGCAGCACCGCCGCGCCCGCCGGCACGGTGATCAGGGCCTTGCCGGCCTTGGCGCGTGAGATCATGTCGGCGAAACGGCAGACGAATCCGTAGCCGAAACTGGTTCCGAGCAGGAATTCATCCTCCGGCTTGCCGGTGATGACGGCGACGAAGCGCGCGCCGTCCGGCGGCGTCAAACGCCCGCCCAGCGGTTCGCCGAGACCGCGCGCCGAGGGCAGGCTGTGGGCGGCCAGGGTGTAGCTCCGCCCGGTGGAGTCGATGACGACGACGGGCTGGTTGCTGCGTCCGCGCGCCAGGCTCTGGAAGCCGTCGCCCGCCTTGAAGTTCATCCCGGCGGGGTCGATGTCATGCCCCTTGGCGGCCCGGATCCAGCCCTGTTGCGACAAGATGATGGTCAGTGGCTCGGCGGGCGCCATCGCGTTCGGGTCGATGGCCTTGGCCGGTTCGCGGCTGACGATGGGGGAGCGGCGCTCGTCGCCGTGGGTTTCGGCATCCTTGAGAATTTCCTTTTTCACCAGGGTGCGCAGCCGGCGCTCGGAACCCAACACCTTCTCCAGTTCTTCGCGCTCCTTGTCCAGTTCTTCCTGCTCGCCGCGAATCTTCATCTCTTCGAGGCGCGCCAATTGCCGCAAGCGGGTGTCGAGGACATAGTCCGCCTGTACCTCGGTGAGTCCGAAGCTCGCCATCAGCACCGGTCGCGGCTCATCCTCGGTGCGGATAATGCGGATCACCTCGTCGATATTGAGAAAGGCGATCAGCAAGCCTTCCAACAGGTGCAAGCGTTCGCGCACCTTGTCGAGCCGCCATTGCAGCCGCCGGCGCACCGTACCGAGACGAAAATCCAGCCATTCGCGCAGCAGGGCCAACAGCGGCTTGACCTGCGGCCGGCCATTGACGCCGATGACGTTGAAATTGACGCGGTAGCTGCGCTCCAGCTCGGTGGTGGCGAACAGATGCGACATCAGCGCCTGCTTGTCGACGCGATTGGAGCGCGGCGTGATCACCAGCCGGGTGGGATGCTCGTGGTCGGATTCGTCGCGCAGATCCTCGACCATCGGCAGCTTCTTGGCCTGCATCTGCCCTGCGATCTGCTCCAGCAGCTTGCTGCCGGAGACCTGATACGGCAGCGCGGTGATGATGATATCGCCGTTCTCTTCGGTCCAGACGGCGCGCATGCGAATGGCGCCCCGCCCCTGGCGATACATTTCGACCAGATCCTCCCGGGGGGTGATGATCTCCGCGAACGTCGGAAAATCCGGGCCCGGAAGATGCTCGCAGATCTCTTCCAGCGTCGAACGCGGCTTCTCCAGCAGTTGCACGCAAGCCGCCGCCACTTCGCGCAGATTGTGCGGCGGGATATCGGTCGCCATGCCGACCGCGATGCCGGTTCCCCCGTTGAGCAGCACATTGGGCAGGCGCGCCGGCAACACCACCGGCTCGGTGAGCATGCCGTCGAAATTGGGCTGCCAGTCCACCGTGCCCTGCCCCAGCTCGCTGAGCAGCACCTTGGCGTAGGGCGTCAACCGCGACTCGGTGTAGCGCATGGCGGCGAAGGACTTGGGGTCGTCCGGCGAGCCCCAGTTGCCCTGCCCGTCTATGATCGGGTAACGATAGGAGAACGGCTGGGCCATCAGCACCATGGCCTCGTAGCAGGCGCTGTCGCCATGCGGATGGTACTTGCCCAGCACATCGCCGACGGTGCGGGCCGATTTCTTGTGCTTCGACGCGGCGGACAGGCCCAGCTCCGACATGGCGTAGACGATCCGGCGCTGCACCGGCTTCAAGCCATCGCCGATATGCGGCAGCGCCCGGTCGAGCACCACGTACATCGAATATTCCAGATAGGCCTTCTCGGTGAACTGCCCCAGGGGGACGCGCTCAACGCCTTCAAAATCCAGTTCGGGTGTGTGATTCATGGGTTCATGCTCATTGTGACGGCGGGATTATATACCTCTCGCGACCAAGAATACCCCGTTCAGGCCACGCATCTTTTCGTCGATAGCTGCGTTGTAAAAACTTGACGTAGCGCCACTATGCCTGCGTTTTTACGCCTTGCTCTCGACAAAAACCTGCGCACCCTGAACGGGGTAGTCTTGATCACGAGAGGTATATACTTCTCGCCTCCAGGAATACTCGGGCCAGGTTTGGAAAGGATCCGCTGATTGATGGCGTCACGCTGGATCCCGGCTTTCGCCGGGATGACGGGAACGGAGGAAGGATGACGAGAAATGCAGTCAATCCCGGCGAAGGAAAGCCGTCATCCCGGCGGAGGACGGCTGTCATCCGGGGTGAGGAAGACAGTCATTCCGGGGGAGGAAGACAGTCATCCCGGCGGAGGACGGCTGTCATTCCGGGTGAGGAAGACAGTCATCCCTGCGAAAGCCGGGATCCAGCGCGCGCAACCAGCGCCAATCCGAACTTTTCGAAATACCGTGGTCATACCCACCGTCGCATCCGGGTTGTCGGCGCAGTCGACAACAGTTAACAATCCCGACGCTCTCAGGCCTCTCACTTCAGGTATGCTGTCGCCATGAGCAAGACAAGCAAATCCGGGATCTTGCGGAATAGCATGACGGTGGTTGTCGTTCAGTTCACCGGCATCATCGTCAAGTTCTTTTCCAATATCATCCTGGCGTGGTTTCTGACGCCCCACGATTTCGGCATCGCGGCGATCGTGGCGACGGTGTTCATGGCGTTGACGCTGCTCTCGGATGTCGGCATCGGCGACAACATCGTTCGCAACCCCGATGGCGAGAAAAAGGATTTTCACCAGGCCTGTTTCAACATTCAGATATTGCGCGGCCTGACGCTGTACGCGGTGCTGACCCTGCTGGCCGCGCCGCTGGCGCATCTCTATGGCGAGGACATCATCCGCGCCTGCTTGCAGGTGGGCGGCGTCTCCCTGTTGATCGACGGCTTCCTGTCGACCCGTTTCTACTCGCTGATGCGCAATCACGAGGTCAAGAAACTGGTCCTGCTGGACCTTTCCGCCCAGGTGATCTCCTCGATTCTGGTCATCATCTACGCGATGTTCTCGCCGACCGTCTGGGCGCTGGTGCTGGGCAACGTCATCAGTTCACTGGTGAAGACCATCGGCAGCCATCTGATCGCGCCGATGGATTTCAGTCACTATCGCTTCAAATCCGCCCGCTACCGGCAGATCCTCGGATTCGGCAAATGGATTTTTTTGATCACCCTGTTCCATTTCATCATCACCCAGTCCGACAAGCTGATTCTCGGCAAGCTGGTTTCCACCAGCGAACTGGGCGTCTACGCCATATCGTCGGCGCTGACCGCCATCACCATGATGCTGTCCTACAACTTCAGCCTGCGGATTCTCTACCCGGTGCTGTCCGAAGCGGCGCGCGGATCGGGCGAGGACTACGCCGACAAGATCCACGAAACCATGAAGCACATCCTGCCGGCGCTGCTGATCTTCTGCCTGCTGACCTTCGCCGTCGCGCCGCCGTTTTTCACCTATCTGTACAAGGCGGACTATATCGCCGCCGGGCGCATTACCCAGTACCTGGCCGTAATGACCTGGTTCATGATCCTCTATGACCTGTACCAGAAGGTCCCCGTCTCCTGTGGCGTGCCAAAATACACGGCGTTGTTTTCTTTCGTGACCGCGACCAGCCGCATCGGGCTCAGCATCGCCGGCTTCTATCTCTGGGGTCTGGAAGGCTTCATTCTCGGCCTCGCGGCGGGATCCATCATTGGCGTCGGACTCATCCAGATCTGGATGGCCGCGCGCGACATCCGACCCGATACCTACGAGGTCCGGCTCTCCGCGCTGTTCGTCGGCGTTTTTCTCGGCAACCTGCTACTTCGCAAGGAGCTCGGGATCGACCACTTCAATGAATGGTTCGCGATCGCCCTGATATTGCTCACCGCAGGATTCGGCTACCTCTCCTATCGCGAGCCCATTCACCGGCAACTGGCGCGTTTCGGCGCCGCCTCTCGCGACCGCTCCTGAATATGCTTCTTGCACTCAAGAGAACCCCGTCACAGACTGAACCATTCCCTGCCTGTCCGGAAGAAATATCCGACGGACTACCTTTCGCATGAAAACAGATTGGCGTTACTGTCAACGGACAACGACTTTTGGTACATCACAATGGATACGGAAAACGCGGTTCTGGAACTCATTCAACACAAAGCCGTCAGGGAACGCTTCTCTGAAGACATGCAACTGGTGTGCGAAGCCGTAGCGATACGGGCGCTCAGGGAAGGCGCCTCCGCATTCCGCGCCGTGGAATCCGGCATCGCGGCGGCGCGAGGCATCCCGGAGTCGATCATGACGGGGAGAACGAAAAGTTCGGCATGTTCGGCTCACCCGAGCGCCGCGGCCTGAGCCAACAACGACACGTTCGCGCATCCTGTGAGAAATGCGGGTTACTAAGACAAACGATAGCAAAGCCTGATTCAGCGGGAGACTGGACGGTCATCCGCAAGGCGCGCCGGCGCGGGCAGGGTGGTTCCCTGTCAAGCCGGCGCAACACCGCGGATGGCCGCCCAGTCTCCCGCCCGGAGGGAGCCAACCTGGCTTCACGGCTCGGTGTTGCGCCGCTTGGCAAGGGCTCGGCATTCCCTGCGCGGCGCGCCTTGATCCGTGAAGCCAGGTTGGCTCTGAATGAGGCTTTGCTATCGTTTGTCTTAGTAAGGCATCCCGCCATCAAAATCCGTACAATAGCCCGTTCCCGAATTGCCATCGAACAAATCCAACGGAATCCACAATGAAAAAGGTCACGATAGTCGGAGCAGGCTTTGGCGCCCTGACCGCCGCCCGCACGCTGCGGAAACTGAAATCGAATGTCGAAATCACGCTGGTCGCGCCGCGACCGGAGTTCGTCTACCTGCCGAGCATTATCTGGATTCCGTCCGGGCTGCGCCAGCCAGAGGATTTGGTCATCCCGCTGGACAATTTCTTCCGCCGCCACAAGATCCGTTACCATCAAGCCAGCGCGACCGGGCTGGATCA
This sequence comes from Gammaproteobacteria bacterium, assembly GCA_011330835.1. Lineage (GTDB taxonomy): Bacteria > Pseudomonadota > Gammaproteobacteria > UWMA-0217 > UWMA-0217 > HyVt-560. Next base: position 7,036 of record DRPO01000500.1, read on the forward strand.
TGGGGGCCGCACCCTGCTGACGGACAACGGCGAGATCGACAATGATGCGCTGGTGATCGCCTCCGGCGGTCGGTTCATCAAAAAACTGCCCGGCATCGAACACATTATCACGCCCTGCGAGGGCGTCGCGGCCGGCATGAAAATCCGCGACCGCCTCCAGCGGATGAGCGGCGGAACCATCGCCATCGGCTTCGGCGGCAACCCCAAGGAACCCTCCGCCATGCGCGGCGGCCCGATGTTCGAATTCCTGTTTGGCATCGACGAACTGCTGCGCAAACAGAAGCGCCGCGACGCGTTCAAGCTCATCTTCTTCACCCCCGCGCCCAAGCCTGGCGCGCGCCTCGGCCCCAAGGCGGTCGAAGGACTGCTGCGAGAAATGAAAAAACGCGGCATCGAAACCCATCTGGGTCACAAGATGAAAGGCTTTACCGAAAGCAGCGTCATCACCGAAGGAGGAGAATTCCAGGCCGACCTGATCCTGTTCATGCCCGGCATGACCGGTAACCAATGGTTCGACAACACTGAACTGCCCCGCTCCCCCGGCGGCCTGATCCGGGCCGACCGTTACTGCCGCGTCTCCGGCTGGAATCGCGTCTACGTCGCCGGCGACTCCGGCAGCTTCCCCGGCCCCGACTGGCTGCCCAAGCAAGCCCACATGGCCGATCTGCAAGCCGCCGCCGCCGCGAAAAACCTGCTGAGCGAACTGAACGGCGAGTCCCCCGACGCCACCTACAAACCGGAACTGATCTGCATCGTGGACGCCCACTCCAGGGGCATGCTGGTCGCGCGCACGCCCAAACGCAGCCTGGTGCTCCCTCCTTCGCGGCTGTTCCACTGGAGCAAGCGGTGGTTCGAGAAACAATATCTCAAGGCAATTCGGTAGCTTCCTTGCGGATGCTCCACGACAGGCATCAGGTATACTTTCTATTCTCGTCCCGTTCCGACCATGACCATCAAATCCGATAACTGGATCCGCCGCATGGCGCTCGACCACGGCATGATCGAGCCTTTCGAGCAAGGCCAGGTGCGCCACAATGGCGATGACCGCATCGTCTCCTATGGCACTTCGAGCTATGGCTACGATGTGCGCTGCGCCCCCGAGTTCAAGATCTTCACCAATATCAACTCGGCGGTGGTCGACCCCAAGGGTTTCGACGCCGACAGCTTTGTCGATGTGCATTCCGATGTCTGCATCATCCCGCCGAATTCCTTCGCGCTGGCCCGCACCATCGAGTATTTCCGCATCCCGCGCAATGTGCTGACCATCTGTCTGGGCAAATCCACCTATGCGCGTTGCGGCATTATCGTCAACGTCACCCCTCTGGAGCCGGAATGGGAGGGCCACGTCACCCTGGAGTTTTCCAACACCACCCCGTTGCCGGCCAAGATCTACGCCAACGAAGGCGTCGCCCAGATGCTGTTTTTCGAGTCCGATGAAATCTGCGAGACTTCCTACAAGGATCGCGGCGGCAAATACCAGGGGCAAAGGGGCGTCACCCTGCCCAAGACCTGAACATCGTGATCCAGGTGGAACAATTCCCCTTCGGAGCGTTGCATGATGCTATCCATTCGGAGAAGTTAGAACCAGATCACCGATGGTTGCGGGCAAGATGCGTATAACAACTACCCACTTCAGGTAGTCTGTTCATAACCATCATGATCGCATTTTTCCGAGTATTGCTGGCCCTCGCCTGCCTCTTTTCTCTGACCCCGCTCTTTGCCGAGGACGACCTGGATGACTTCGATGAACTGGACGTGCGCTACGCCTGGTTCTGGGGCCTGCAGGCTGGCGCCTCCACTTTCGATTTCACTGGCGCCGAGGGCAGCGACCCGGATCCCGACATCGGCTACCTGCGACTGGCGAAAATGTATGAACATTTCGCCTTCGAAGTCCGCGTCGGCGGTCATATGGGCGTCAGCAATTCCGGCCGTTACGGCATCAACACCTCTTATGGCCTCTACCTCGAACCTCGCATCCCGCTGGGCAAGAAAATGGGCCTCTACCTGCTGGGCGGCTACGGCGGCGTCAATTTCGATACAGAGGTCTTCAGCGCCATAACCGGCAGCAGCGGAACCTACGGCGCCGGCCTGTGGTTCTCGACCACCCGCCGCTTCCGCATCGAGCTGGAAAAACTGCGGCTCTACGAAAAGAAAGCCATCAAGATCGACTCGCTGACGCTGGGTTTCACCTACGATTTCTAACCCGCGTTTCTCACCGGATACGCGCATTCTCTACTTCTCGCGTTCAAAAATACCCCATTTAAGGCGCGCATCTTTTCGCCGATAGCCGCGTTGTAAAAACTCGCCATAGTCCCACTATGCCTGCGTTTTTACGCCTTGCTCTCGACGAAAACCTACGCACACTAAATGGGGTATTCTTGAACGCAAGAGGTATCAATAGTTGCAAAAGTACCCGCACTCTGTATCCCGAGATAAGCGCGTCGCAATGCCCCCAGCCACACTTGTGGGAAGGATTGAGGTGGGCGTTTCACGCCATCGCCGAACCTCTTCGTCATTCCCGCGAAAGCGGGAATCCAGCACCTCGCTCTGGATTCCGGGTCTTCGCTCCACTCAGCCCGGAATGACGGACTGGGAGCGAGCTGGTGGGATTTGTTCGTGGAGACCCTAACCCTCTCAGAGGGAAC
>DRPO01000501.1 GCA_011330835.1 Gammaproteobacteria bacterium
ATGCGGGTGTTCCGGGTTGAATTTGATGAAGTCGTCCGCCTGGGCGATGGCGATGTCCGGTTCCTGGCTCTTGTAGTTGGCGTAGGCGATTTCCAGTTGGGCCTGTTGGGCGTAGGGGCCGAACGGGTAGCGCGACACCAGGGTTTCGAATTTCTCGATGGCCAGCAGGTAGTTGCCGTGTTCCATCTGTTTTTTGCCTTTTTCGAACAGCGCCCTGGCGTCGCCCTCGGCGGTAACGTCGCTGTGCTTGTCGCCGGTCGTGGAGCAGCCGGCGAGCCAGAGCGGCATCAGCATGCAGAATAGGCGGATAACAATACGATTCACCAGATGATTCCTCTCAATCGCGAGAGGTATAGTATACCCCCCTTCGCTCTGTATCTCGTACTCAAGACCATGTCCAGGGAAACCTTCAGCGCCGTTATCGATGCGGAACACGCCGGCCAGCGGATCGACCAGACGCTGGCGAAGATGTATCCCGAGTGGTCGCGGGCGCGTTTGCAGCAGTGGATCAAATCGGGCGCGGTATTGGTCGATGGGGAGGCGTGGCGGCCCAGGGATCGCGTCGTTGGCGGAGAATCGTTGCGAATGACGATTGAGCGGGTGGATGAGGTCGAGGATTTCAAGCCCGAGCCGATGTCGTTGCCGGTGGTCTACGAGGACGAGCAGCTGATTGTCATCGACAAGCCGGCGGGACGGGTCGTGCATCCCGCGCCGGGGCACTGGTCCGGCACCTTGCTGAACGGTTTGTTGCATCGCTACCCGGAGCTTCGCGGCGTGCCTCGGGCCGGCATTGTCCACCGGCTGGACAAGGATACCAGCGGGCTGATGGCGGTGGCGCGCTCGCTGGAGGCGCATCGTCAACTGGTGGAGGCGTTGCAGCGACGGGAGTTTCGGCGGGAGTATCTGGCGCTGGTGGAAGGCGTTCCGGTGGCGGGCGGAACGGTGGATGAACCGATCGGTCGCCACCATCAGGATCGCAAGCGCATGGCGGTGACCGAATCGGGCAAGCCGGCGGTGACGCATTACCGGATTCGCCAGCGTTTTCCGGCGCATACGTTGCTGGATGTCAAGCTGGAAACCGGGCGCACTCACCAGATCCGGGTGCACATGGCGCATCTCCGCTACCCGATCGTGGGCGATCCTGTCTATGGCGGTCGGCCCCGGTTGCCCAAGGGCATGGCGCCCGAAGTCGCCGCCGCGCTTCAGGGGTTTCGCCGTCAGGCCCTGCACGCGGCCCGGCTGGGACTGGCTCACCCCGGGACGGGGGCGTGGATGAGCTGGGAGGCTCCGTTGCCGGATGATTTCGCGGCGTTGCTGGCGGTTCTGGATCAGGCCGGGTAAGCGGAACCCGCGACCTTCCGGATCAAGCGGGATCCTCGAACGCGATGCTTTCCAGCGCATCCAGCCTTGCCTCGCAGAGTTCGCGCACGAATCTGGCGTTGATGCGTTGCGTCGAGCTGGCGGCGTTGTCCGAAACGATCTTGAGGATCCTCAGGGCGTGGCCAGGGGGCAGGGCGGTCGCCACGCCGGCGGCTTCCATGTCGTAGATCGCGTTGTCGGGGTAGCGGCTGACGGGGCTTTCGACGGTGCGGCATTCGACAACCGGGATGTCGTCGAACGCAACCGGTTCCACTGTCCAGGTTCGGGCTTGCTCGACATCGGTGATTTGGCGGGCGGTTGCGGCTTGTCCCAGAGGCAACGAATGATGGCCGGCGATGCCGAAGTTGATCCACAGCGGGGCGGGATGCTCGTTGAGCCGGGCGAGAAGGGCGGTGGCCCGGGAGGCCCGCGTCTTGCCGACGCCGGAGAGAATCAGCGCAAAATCGCCGCCGGCGTGGATCGGTAAGGGATGGGGGGCTTGCAGGCGTTGCAGGCCGAAGCGGCGGATGATCGGTCGGGCTTCGGCGGGCAGGGCGACGACAAGGCAGCGGGAAGCGTTCACGACAGGGCGCGCGAGCGGTATCGCGATTGCAGTTGTCGATAGTAGTCGGCCCGCTCGATCGCGCCGCGTTTGCGCGCGCCCTGGGCCAGGATGGCCGATTTCCTGACCAGCATGTCGATGGCGGCCCGCCGGTGCTCGGGGGCGAGGCGTCCGTGGTCGATGATGTTTCGCAGCGCCTGGACGCGAAAGCGATCCATGCCCCAGTGCTTCCGGGAGAGCTGGTCGTCGTGGCCGCCGTATTTGATGATCTGGGGCGTTTCGACAAATCCGACTTTTTCATGGGCGCAGAGCCGCAGCCAGAGGTCGTAATCCTCGCAGGCGGGGAGGGTTTCGTCGAACAGGCCATAGTCTTCGAACAGGTCGCGGCGCAGCAGGACGGAGGAGGGGGAGATGACGCACAGGGGCAGGCTGGCGAGAAAAAGATCGCCGCCGGACTTGGCGTGTTTTTTCATCGGGTTGACGCGGCGGCCCCGGCGGATCCAGATTTCCTCGGTATGGCAGATGCGCAGCTCGGGCGCGGCTTGCAGCAAGCTGGCCTGCTCGGCGAGCTTGCCGGGCAGCCATTCGTCATCCGAGTCGAGCAGGGCGATCCACTCGCCCGTGGCGGCGCGAATGCCGCGATTGCGGGCGGCGCTGACGCCCTGGTTGGTCTGGCTCAGGTAGACGATCCGGGGGTAGCGGGAGGCGATGAGTTCGGGCGTTTCGTCGCTGGAGCCATCGTCCACGACGATGATTTCGTGGGCGGGCAGGCGCTGGGCGAGCACCGAGTCGAGCGCCCGGGGCAGCGTTTTGGCGCGGTTCCAGGTGGGAATGACGACCGAGACGTTCAAGCTAACGCGGCAGCGGCGTTTTGTCGAACAGCGCGGCGCTGAATTTTTTCATCATTTCTCCGGCCACTCCCCCGAAGTCGGAGGTCAGTTGTTCCAGCAGATCCTTTTTGCCTTCGTATTCCACCACGGTCTTTTCGCCGATCACTTCCCGGGCGACGAAATCGGTGTCGCCAAAATCGTCGATCAGGCCCAGGCGTTTGGCTTCCTCGCCGGTCCAGATCAGGCCGGAAAAGAGGCCGGGGGCGTCAGTCTTCAGGCGATCGCCGCGTCCAGCCTTGACGTCGCTAATGAAAAGCTGATGCACCTGGTCGAGCATGTTTTGCAGATGGGCTCGCTGCTCGGGATTTTCCGGGCGGAACGGGTCGAGCAGCGCCTTGTTTTCGCCGGCGGTAATGGTGCGGCTTTCGATGCCCAGCTTGTCCGCCAGGCGGGTGACGCCGAAGCTGTCCATGCGAACGCCTATCGAACCCACGATGCTGGCTTTGGCGGCGTAGATCTTGTCGGCCGCCGCGGCGACATAGTATCCGCCCGACGCGCACAGGTCGGAGACCACGGCATACAACGGAATATCCTTGTGTTTTTTGCGCAGACGACGAATTTCCTGGTAGATGCTGGCGGCCTGAACCGGCGCGCCGCCGGGGCTGTTGATTTCCAGCACCACGCCCTTGGTGTTGTGACTGGAAAAGGCCTTCCTGAGCAGCGCGTTGATCTGTTCGGCGGAGGCGTCGGCTCCGTCGGCGATTATCCCCTTGACCTTGATCAGGGCGGTGTGGGACTTGCCGGGCAGCGCATCGGTTTTGGGCCAGTCGGAAAAGGCGAACAAGACGGCGATCAGATAGAGGAACATCAGCAGTTTGAAAAAAATGCTCCAGCGTCGGGCGCGGCGTTTCTCCCGCAGCCCCTCCCAGGCCAGTTCGGTGATGGTCTCTCTTTCCCAGTTGGGGTTGTCCTTGCTCATATCGGCTCGATCAGGGAGAAAACGGAAAGAATATCACGATCCTCTCGCGATTGAGGATAGCTGTTCAGCCAGGCCAAGGGGGGATAGGTGGGGGAGCGCTGGCATCCCTGCCGGCAAGGCGGTGGTCCAAGGTATGGATCCCGGCTTTCGCCGGGATGACGACTGTGAAATTGTGGGGATGACTAGAAATTGTGGGGACGACAAGTTCGAGCGCCAAGACGCCCTCCCTGGAAAGGATAGTCACTTGGCGACTTCAAGACTCTAGGCTCGTCATCCCGGCGAAGGCCGGGATCCAGAGACGAGGCCACCGGCTTCCGGATCTCCCGAATAGCCGAACCACTCTCCGATTTCCCTGACGCTGTCCATGATCGCCAGCGGCTGATGCTGGCGCAGTTCCGCGACCGTATGGACGCCGTAGCTGACGCCAAGCGCGGACATGCCGGCGTTGGCGGCCATTTGCAGGTCGAAAGCGGTGTCGCCGATCATGATGGCGCGCCGCGGATCGGTATCCAGGTCGACGAGGATTTCCTCAAGCATCTGGGGGTGCGGCTTGGAGGCGGTTTCATCGGCGCAGCGGGTGACGGCGAACAATTCGTCGAGGCCGGTTTCGGCGAGGTTCTTGTCGAGACCACGCCGCGATTTTCCGGTGGCGACGGCGAGATGGAAGCCCATCTCTCGCAGACCGCGCAGGGTGGTTTCGACATCGGGGAACAGCGTGCTGGCGCCGGGTTTGGCGGAGAGAAATTCTTCGCGGAACGCTTCGCAGGCGGTGTGAACCGTGGCGTTGTCGGCTCCCGGCAGCAGGGTTGCAAGCGCCTCGAACAACCCGAGTCCGATCACGCGGGCCAGTTCGGCGGGCGGCCCCGGTTCGACATCGACCGCGCGCAGCGCCTTGTCGAGGCAGGCGACGATATGGCCCTGGGAGTCCATCAGGGTGCCGTCCCAGTCGAAGACGATCACCTCGAAGGAGCGCTGGGGTTTCAGGGTCATTGGGCGGCCTCCTCAAGGACTTGCTCCAGTTCTCCCGGCAGCGGCGCGGTAAAGCGCCGGGCGGGCAGTCCGGGAGCGGCGGGCAGGGCGATGCTGGCGGCGTGCAGGAACAGCCGGCGCAGGCCCCGCTTCCGCCATTGCCGGTTGCGTTCGAAGTCGCCGTATTTGTCGTCTCCCAGCAGTGGGTGACCGATTTCGGCGGCCTGGACGCGGATCTGGTGGGTGCGGCCTGTTTCGATGTTGACCTCCATCAGGGTGGCGTCGGCGAGGCGGCGGAGCGGCTTGAACGTGGAGATCGCCGTTTTGCCGTCGCTGTCGATGGTGGTTTTTCTCGGGCCGTCGCTACTGCTGTGGAGCTGGTGTTCGATTCGGCGACTCCCGCCCCGCCAGCGTCCCGCGACCAGCGCCAGATAGGTTTTGTCGATCCGGTGGTCGCGCAGTTGTTCGTGCAGCGCGTTCAGGGTCGCCCGGTTGCGGGCCAGCAGCAGGCAGCCGGAGGTGGCCCGGTCGAGCCGGTGAACCAGTTCCAGAAATGGTTCATCGGGCATTGCCTGGCGCAACAGCTCGATGACGCCGTGACGGACGCCGGAGCCGCCATGCACGGCCATGCCCGAAGGTTTGTCGATGACGATCAGGTTGGCGTCCTGGTGGATAATCCGGCTGGCGATCCGCTCGACCTGGGTGGGGGAGGCGGCCCCAGCCTCCGGTCGCGGCTCCAGGCGTACCGGGGGCAGACGCAACTTGTCGCCGGCGCGCAGGCGGTAGTTCTGTTTGACCCTGCCGCCATTGATGCGTACTTCCCCCTTGCGCAGCATTTTGTAGACCCGCCCCCTGGGCAATTGCCGGAAGCGGGCGAACAGAAAGTTGTCCAGCCGCTGCCCCGCGCGGGCGTCGTCGATGAAAATCGTCTCGGCTGGGCGATAGCTGCGGGTTATCTCCATGTTTTTTCGGGGATTGGCTGGTTGATGCGGGGCGCGTCAGTTGGTATATTATCGCCAGCGTCCAAGTGTGGCGGGCGCGCTTTGATGCGCCTGTCCGACGATTGTTCCCGACGCTGAAAAATCCTTTGATCGGAAAGCAGGGTTGTTTTCCGGTCCTGGTCTGACCGACTTGCCGCATTCATTGTGGCGCCGGCCTGAAGAATAACATTGAAAAACTCGACATGTCATTCGGGTCAGGCGGCAATCCCGGGAGCTTTGGCTCTTCGTGATTGCCTGAGCGGCAAGACTTTCCCGTAGCCGTTGAATCGCGGGTCTGGCAAGCCAGATCGGCCTCCGGTTTTTTTTGAATTTTATTCCGTTGAATCCCGTGATGGCGGAGGAATCAGCCCGATGCTGATCTTGATAGCTCTGATGGAAGATATCGCGCGCCAGGCCGAAGGCGTTTTCGCGCCGGCGCGCGCCAGCGCAAGGCGGGAGGGCGGATACCGAGAATTCCCGAATGAAACGTATTCTTATCAACGCCACGCAGCAGGAAGAGTTGCGTGTAGCCATCGTCGATGGACAGAAACTCTATAACCTCGATATTGAAGTCCCGTCCAGAGAACAGAAGAAATCCAGCATCTTCAAGGGTAAGGTTACCCGGGTAGAGCCCAGCCTCGAAGCCTGTTTCGTCGATTACGGCGCCGAGCGTCACGGGTTTCTGCCATTCAAGGAAATCACCCGGGAATACTGGAGCGAAGAAGCCAAAGAGGCGGAAAAACGTCCCTCCATCAAGGATGCGATCAAGCCCAACCAGGAACTGATCGTCCAAGTCGAGAAGGAGGAGCGCGGCAACAAGGGCGCGGCGCTGACCACCAAGATCAGTCTGGCGGGGCGCTATTCCGTCCTGATGCCGACCGAGGCGCGCGCCGGCGGCGTGTCGCGGCGCATCGAGGGCGAGGATCGCGCCCAGGTGCGGGAAGCTTTCGCCCAGGTCAACAAGCCGGAAAACATGGGCGCCATCGTGCGCACCGCCGGCGTCGGGCGCAGTTCGGAAGAGTTGCAATGGGATCTGGACTACCTCGTCACGCTGTGGGAGGCGATCGACAAGGCTGCGGCGGAAAAGCCCGCGCCGTTTCTGATCTATCACGACAGCAGTGTCATCATTCGCGCGCTGCGGGATCACTACGATCGCGACATCGCCCAGATCATTATCGACAACCCCGAGATCTACCAGCAGGCCGAGGATTTCGTCCGGCAGGTTATGCCGCACAACCTCAAGAAGCTGAAACTCTACCAGGATCCCACCCCGCTGTTCAGCCGCTTTCAGATCGAATCCCAGATCGAGTCCGCGTTTCAGCGCGAGGTGCGGCTGCCGTCCGGCGGCGCCATCGTCATCGATCCCACCGAGGCGTTGACCTCGATCGACATCAACTCCGGTCGCGCCACCAAGGGCGCCGATATCGAAGAGACGGCGTTGCAAACCAACCTTGAAGCCGCCGCGGAAATCGCGCGACAACTGCGGTTGCGGGATCTCGGCGGGCTGTTCGTCATCGACTTCATCGACATGCTTTCCAGCAAGAATCAGCGTGAAGTGGAGAACAGGCTGCGTCAGGAGCTGAAGATGGACCGGGCGCGGGTGCGCACCGGTCGGATCTCCCGTTTCGGCCTGCTGGAGCTTTCGCGGCAACGGTTGCGCCCCTCGCTGGGGGAATCCAGTCAGGAAGTCTGCCGGCTCTGTCAGGGGCAGGGCACCGTGCGCAGCGCGGAATCGCTGTCGCTGTCGATCCTGCGGCTGATCGGCGAAGAAGCCGCCAAGGAGCATACCGGCACGGTCGTCGCGCATCTGCCGGTGGACGTGGCGACCTTCCTGCTCAACGAAAAACGGGGCGATATCACCCGGATCGAAGCGTCGCAAAAGGTCCGGGTCGTCTTGGTGCCGGATCACAATTTCGAGCGTCCGCATTACAAGCTCGAGCGGCTGCGCAAGAGCGAAAAGGAACACTCGGCGGTCCATTCCGCCAGCTATGACCTGATCGAAAAGAAAGATCCCGAGCTGGATCAGTTGCTGATCCAGGAGCGGCCCGAACCGCTGTCGCAGCAGGCGGCGGTGCAATCCGTCCGGGTCGAGGCCGCGCCGCCGCCACCGGCGCCCGCCGGGCCACAGCCAGCGCCTCAGGCCAGCGTCGAACAACCTGGCTTGTTTGTGCGAATGTGGAAAAGCCTGTTCGGAACCGGAACCCCGGCTGACGAGGCGAAGGAAGAAGAAACTCAAGCCGCCAGAGGACGGCAAGGCCAACAGCGGCGCAATGCCCCGCGGCGCGGAGGCAAATCTGGCGGCGGACGCCGGGGCGGTCGCCAGCAAAGCGCCCGAAGCGGCGCCAATCGTCAGCAGAACAAGGGAAGCAAGGAGAATGCGGCGGAGAAGCGCGAAATCGGTGGCGCTGGAGATAACGCTGGCCAACAGGGCGCCGCGCCGACGCGAAAAGCCAATACGCGTTCGCGTCGCCGATCCAATCGCAGGCGCGGCGGACGAGGCAATCGCGGCAACCCGCAATCTCAGCCGCAGAATCAGCAGCAGAATCAGCAAAAGGATCAGCAAAAGGATCAGCAAAAGGATCAGCAAAAGGATCAGCAAAAGGATCAGCGGAAACCGGCGGGCGGCAAGTCGCCGGCGGCGAGCGCCAAAGAGCAGGAGAATAAGCCGCAGCCCGCCGAAAAGCCTTCATCGGCCTCGAAAGGAAAGTCCGCCGAATCGAAATCCGATAAGCCCCGGCAGGCTCGGGAAAAACCGCCTGAAAAAGCGCCAGCGGAGAACGATAAAGCGCTGGAAAAAGGCGAAGGATCTCGATCCGGCAAGAAATCCGTCGCTGATAAATCGGCGCCCGCGGACTCGGATAGAAAGTCATCGCCCACGAGATCGGCGTCAACCACCGAAGGCCAATTTCAAAGCGCCAGTTCCTCCGGGAGCAAAAGCGCCAACCCGCCGCCCGGCCCGCAAGGGGCGGGCGATAACGGCTAACCCGCCCTTGGAGCGCAATCAAACCATGACTGACTTGACCGTGGACCGAATCATCGGCGGTACGCCGCTGGTGCGCCTGCGACGGCTGGATACGGGTTCGAATAGCCTGCTGTTGAAGCTGGAGGGCCAGAACCCCGCGGGCTCGGTGAAGGATCGTCCGGCGCTGGGGATGATTCTGGGCGCCCAGTCGCGCGGTGAGATTCGTCCCGGCGATACGCTGATCGAGGCGACTTCCGGCAATACCGGCATCGCGCTGGCGATGGCGGCGGCGATTCTGGGCTACCGGATGACGCTGATCATGCCGGAAACCATGAGCAAGGAGCGTCGCGCGAGCATGGCGGCTTATGGGGCGCGCTTGATCCTGGTCTCCGAGGCGGAAGGGATGGAGGGCGCCCGCGACCTGGCGCTGCGCATGCAGGAAAAAGGGAAGGGCAAGGTGCTCGACCAGTTTTCCAACCCCGATAATCCACTGGCGCACTATCGAACCACCGGGCCGGAGATCTGGCGCGATACCGGCGGCGAAATCACCCATTTCATCAGCGCCATGGGCACCACTGGCACGATCATGGGAACGGGGCGCTATCTCAAGGAACAAAGCGATAGCGTTCAGATTGTCGGCGTGCATCCGGCCGAAGGTGCGTCGATCCCGGGCATTCGCAAGTGGCCGGAGGCCTATCTGCCGTCGATCTACGATCCGTCGCTGGTGGATCGGATTCTCGAGGTGACGCAGTCCGAGGCCGAGGAGATGACGCGCCGCCTGGCCCGGGAGGAAGGGATTTTCTGCGGCGTCTCCTCGGGCGGCGCGGTCGCCGCGGCGCTGAAGCTGGCGGCGGAACTGGAAGAGGCGACGCTGGTGGCGATTGTCTGCGACCGGGGCGACCGGTATATTTCCACGGGTGTTTTTCCGGCGGAGTCCGCATGAATGTCATGGTTTTCGATATCGAGACCATCCCCGATACCGAGGGTGGAGCTCGCCTCTATGGCCTGGACGGTCTGCCCGAAAAGGAGGTCGGCAAAGCGATGCAGCAAATGCGGCTGCAAAAGACCGGGCGGGATTTCATGGCGCATCATCTGCATCGGATCGTCGCCATCTCCATCGTTTTTCAGCACGGGAGCCACGTCAAGGTCTGGTCGCTGGGCGAGCCCGATTCGCCGGAGGAAGAACTCATCAAGCGCTTTTTCGACGGGCTGGATAGATATACACCGACGCTGGTGACCTGGAATGGCTCCGGTTTCGACCTGCCGGTGATTCATTATCGCGCGTTGCGTCATGGCGTCCCCGCGCCGCGATACTGGGAGACCGGCGAGGAAGACAGCGCCTTTCGCTTCAACAATTATCTCAACCGTTTCCAGTGGCGGCATACCGATCTGATGGACGTGCTGGCGGGCTACCAGATGCGCGCCGCCGCGCCGCTGGACGAAGTCGCCACATTGCTCGGTTTTCCCGGCAAGATGGGCATGAGCGGCGCGAAGGTCTGGGACGCCTGGCTGGAAGGCGATATCGAGGGGATTCGCAATTATTGCGAGACCGATGTGTTGAACACTTACCTGGTCTATCTGCGCTTCCAGTTGATGCGCGGTCAGTTGACCGACGAGGGGCTGTTCAACGCCTACGAGCAACTGCGCGAGGTGTTGGACAACTCCGGCAAGCCGCACCTGATGGAATTTTCCAACGCCTGGGTGGCGTGATCGCGACAAGTTGGCGAACCATCGAACCGCGCAGGGTGGATCAAGCGAAGCGGATCCACCGCTGTGCGAAGTCATGCGGTGGATCCGTCGCTACGCTCCTTGATCCGCCCTACATTTAATGACTCCAAGGTATTCATGGGACGAAGAAGACGACGCAAGGCGCCGCCGCGCGGTGAATTCGAGGCCAAGATCGAATCCCTGAGCCACGACGGTCGCGGCGTGACTCACATCGACGGCAAGACCGTTTTTCTCGACGGCGCGCTGCCTGATGAGCGAGTGCTGTTCGAATATACAGCCACCTCCCGCAAGCACGACGAAGGGCGAGTGAACCAGGTATTGGAGGCCTCGCCCGATCGGGTCGAGCCGCGATGCGCTTCGTTCCGGCTGTGCGGCGGTTGCAGCCTGCAACATCTCGATCCGGATCGGCAACTGGCGTTCAAGCAGCAGTCCATGCTGGAAGGGCTGGAGCGGATCGGCAAGGTGACGCCGGAGCAGGTGCTGGAGCCGCTGAGGGCCGGGATCTGGGGCTACCGTCGCAAGGCGCGGCTGGGCGTGCGCCATGTGCGCAAGAAGGATCGCGTGCTGGTCGGCTTTCGCGAAAAGCGCAACAGCTTCATCACCGATGTGTCCGACTGTCCGGTGCTGGACGAGCGGGTGGGCGCGCGGCTGACCGAGATCGGCGCGATGATCCACTCGCTGGATGCCCGCGCCACGCTGCCGCAGATCGAGGTTGCGATCACGGATGACCGGGTGGCGTTGGTGTTTCGCCATCTGGAACCGTTGAGCGGCGATGACCGGGCGAAGCTGATCCGCTTTGGCGAACAATACGGTTTCGATCTCTACCTTCAGCCCGGCGGGCCGCACACGGTTCAGCCGCTGACCGAGGGCTGCGAAGCCTTGCGCTATCGCCATCCCGATTTCGATGTCGCCATCGAGTTCTCGCCGCTGGATTTCACCCAGGTCAATGATGGCGTCAACCGTCTGATGGTGGCGCAAGCGGCAGCCTTGCTCGATCCCCGGCCCGACGACAGGGTGCTCGACCTGTTCTGCGGATTGGGCAATTTCACGCTGCCGCTGGCGCGTCGCGCCGCCGAGGTCGCTGGCGTGGAAGGCGACGCGGCGATGCTGGAGCGCGCCCGGCGCAACGCGGAGGCCAACGGGCTCCACAATACCCGCTATTTCGTCGCCGACCTGATGAGCGATGAGCTGGGGCAAGAGCCCTGGTTGCGCCAGCCGTGGAACAGGATCCTGCTCGATCCGCCGCGCAGCGGCGCCGCCGAGGCGATCCGCCATGTCGGCCAATTGGGGGCGCGGCGCATTGTCTATGTCTCCTGTCACCCCGGGACGCTGGCGCGCGACGCCGGCGAGCTGGTTCACGCGCACGGCTACCGGCTGACCCACGCCGGGGTGATGGATATGTTTCCCCATACCGCCCATGTCGAGTCGATGGCGGTGTTCGAAAAGGCCTGAGACGAGCGGACAGCGATGAAGAACTATCTGGTCGTGACGGCGGGGTATTGGGCGTTCACGATTACCGATGGCGCGATACGCATGCTGGTGGTGCTGTATTTCCACCGGCTGGGCTATTCGCCGCTCGAGATCGCGATGCTGTTTCTGTTCTATGAATTTTTCGGCATCGTCACCAACCTGGTCGGCGGCTGGCTGGGCGCGCGCATCGGCCTGAACCTGACGATGCAGATCGGCATGGCCCTGCAGATCGGGGCGCTGTTGATGCTGACCGCGCCGGACGCCTGGTTGTCGGTGGCCTATGTCATGGCCGCGCAGGCGCTGTCGGGGATCGCCAAGGATCTGAACAAGATGTCGGCCAAGGCGAGCGTCAAGACGCTGGCGGGCGATGGCGAATCGCGCCTGTTCGCTTGGGTGGCGGTGCTGACGGGTTCGAAGAACGCGCTCAAGGGCGCCGGTTTTTTCATCGGCGCGGCGTTGATGGAATGGCTCGGCTTTCGCGGCGCGCTGCGGGCGCTGGCCGGCCTGCTGGCGGCGGCGCTGGTCGCCACCGTGATCCTGTTGCCGCGCGGCGTTGGCCGGATGAAATCGAAGCCGGGCTTCGCGCAGGTGTTCTCCAACACGCCCGAGGTCAACTGGCTGTCGGCGGCGCGGTTTTTTCTGTTCGGTTCGCGCGATGTCTGGTTCGTCGTCGGCCTGCCGGTTTTCCTCTCCGAAGCGCTGCACTGGGATTTCATGCAAGTTGGCGGCTTCATCGCCCTGTGGATCATCGGCTATGGCTTTATTCAGGCCGCCGCGCCGAAACTGATTCGCAACAGCCGCCACGGGCGCGGGCCTGGCGGGGGAACCGCGCGGCTGACCGCGCTGGCCCTGCTCGCCGCGCCCGTTGGCATCGCGCTGGGGCTGCGTTGGGGGCAGGATCCGGCTACCGTGCTGATTGGCGGCCTCATTGTGTTCGGCATCATCTTCGCCATCAATTCCGCCGTCCATTCCTACCTTATTCTGGCCTATTCCGATTTCGACAAGGTGTCGATGAATGTCGGTTTCTATTACATGGCCAATGCCGGGGGCAGGCTGGCGGGCACGGTTCTTTCCGGCTGGGCCTATCAGACGCAGGGGCTTGAGGGCTGCCTGTGGTGGTCCGCGGGTTTCGTGCTCGCGGCGCTGCTGCTCTCGCTGCCGTTGCCGGAAATCGCTTCTCAAGGAAATCCAGGTTAGTTTCGCGCAATCCGGCTCAGAACGCGCGCGGCCGCGGCGAACCCGAAGCTTGCGGTGACGACCACGGCGGAGCCGAAGCCGCCGGCGCAGTTCAGCCCGGAAGCGGCGGCTCCCCGGGGTTTGCGGGGCGTGACGTTTCCCGCGCCATCGGGATAGACGATGGTTTCTTCCGACCACAGCGCGGGAACCGAGAAGCGCCGGTCGGGGTTGACGGGAAAACCGTATTGCTGGCGCAACAGCTTGCGGGTCCTGGCCAGCAACGGGTCTTGCCGGCTGCGGCTGAGATCGGTGATTTTCAGCTTCAGCGGGTCGGTCATGCCGCCAGCGCCGCCGACCGTGAACAGCGCGATGCGCCGGCGGCGGCAGTGGGCGATCAGCGCGGCCTTGTCGCGGAAGTTGTCGATGCAGTCGATGACGTGGTCATAGCCGCGTTCAAGAATGTCCGCGAGGTTGTCCGGGGTGATAAAGTCGTCGATCAGGTGGACCCGGCAGGCGGGATTGATGCCGGCGATCCGCTGGCGCAGCGCTTCGCCCTTGGCCAGGCCAAGCGTTTGCGAGGTGGCCTGGATCTGGCGGTTGATGTTGGATTCGGCCACGTGGTCCAGATCGACCAGGGTGAGTTCGCCGATGGCGCTGCGCGCCAGCGCTTCCACCGCCCAGGAGCCGACGCCGCCGAGGCCGATCACGCAGACATGCGCGCGCTCGAACCGGCGCCGGGCCGAGGCGCCGTAAACCCGGTCGACGCCGCCAAAGCGGCGTTCCAGGTCGGCCATGTCTTGAGGCGGGGGCGTATTGTCGGTCACGGTATTCTGGTCGCAACAGGAGGTCTTTGTTGAATTTCAGCATCATAACGGTAACGCCGTTTCAACAGAACTGTTCGCTGGTCTGGTGCGAGCGAACCCGCAAGGCGGCGGTGATCGATCCTGGCGGCGACGTGGAGCGCATCGAGGCGGCGGTCGAAGAGGCGGGCGTCGATCTCTCCATGATCCTGGCGACGCACGCGCATCTGGATCATGTCGGCGGCGTCGCCGAGCTGGCGGAGAAATACCACATTCCGGTTTATGGGCCCCACCGGGAGGACCAGTTCTGGATCGATGCGCTGGACGCCCAGGCGGAGATGTTTGGTTTCCCGCCCGCCCGTCCTTTCACGCCGGATCGCTGGCTGGATGACGGGGATGAGCCGCGGCTGGGAGAAGAGGTTTTCCAGGTGATTCATTGCCCGGGCCATACTCCGGGGCACGTCGTGTTCTTTCTTCCCCGGGCGCGACTCGCTTTTGTCGGCGATGTGCTGTTCGCCGGATCCATCGGCCGGACGGATTTCCCGCGAGGCGATCACGCCGCCTTGCTGGCTTCGATTCACAATAAACTGCTGCCGCTGGGGGATGAGGTGCGTTTTGTTCCCGGGCATGGGCCGATGTCCACATTTGGCGAGGAGCGTCAGTCGAATCCGTTTCTGCGCGCGTGAATGGTTTGATTTGGCCGATAAAAATCACGTTTCGACCGTCGATTTCCATAATCCGGCCGTTTGTATATTTGCGGAAAATGGAATGAGAATTCGGTCACATATCGCATCAGGGGGCGATTGTAAGATAGCGGCGTCTTTGTTGGAAAGACGAGACGCGCTTACGTTCCGGAATGCTTTGACTGGCCATTTCAGAACCGGGGAGGCGTGAATCCGGTTTGCGACTGCCGAAATGCTTGGCAACCTGGATAAGGCATGCATTCGTGCGAAATTCATGCGCTATCCGGGGTAAACACCTCTCGGCGGAGCAAGCTGTTTTTTTGGGCTTGGGTGTGCAACACGGATCGTCGCGGATTTTTTCCGTGATCAGGGCAATGTGCTTGTACTCGAAACGAGCCGCCAAGGGCGGCGACAAAAATGATAACAACCATCAAGAACCTTTTTAGAAAACCGGAGTTTGGCGAGGATCGCGCGGCGTTGGAAAGTTCTTGGCGGCGCGCCGTGGAGATCCCCTCCGGACAACCGTTCTCTGAAGTCGAAGGGGGCGGCGAGCCTGTTTTTCGTTTGCATGCCTGGCTCGAACTCCGAAAAGACGGAGAGACCAGAATTCTGGTCGACAACCAGAGCGGATCGATTACCTCCTGCAATCCCACGGCCTGGACCATCCTGGAAGCTCTGAGTCACGGCGCGACGCCTTCGGCGCTGGCGTCCCGCATCGTGGATGCTTTCGATATCGGTCAGGAACAGGCCGAAGTGGACGTCGACGGATTTTTCCGGCATTTGATGGCGCTCGGCTATGTCGAGGAGGCGGGGTGATGCGTATCGCCATTACCGGCTTCGGGGGCCTGGATCAGCCGGATTCGGGGCTATCCGTCGCCAGGGCGTTGCGCGCCGGCGTCGAGGATGATCTTGAGATTCACGCTCTGGGTTATGACCCGATGATGACCAGCGCCTGGATGCCGGGCGTGGCGGACTATGTTCATGCGCTGCCTCGCGTCGAGCAGGGCGAAGGGCGGATCCTGTCGCGAATTCTCGCCTTGCACGCGCGGCACGGCTTCGATGTGCTGATTCCCTGTGTGGATGAGGATATTCCGGTTTTCGCGCGCCTTGCCCCGGTTTTGCGAAAAGCGGGAATTCGAATCGTACTGCCGGAACCTGAACAGCTTGACCGCCTGCAACGTCCACATTTGCCGGATTTTCTGTTTGAGCATCTGATCATGGCGCCGGCCTCGGTCTATGTCGCGGATCTCGATAACGTCCGCCAGGAAGCCGAGCGGCTACGCTTCCCGTTGCTGGTTCGCGGAACGGTGACGGGGCGGAAGCTGGCGCGCAATGGACATGAAGCCGTCATGGCGGCGGAAAAGCTGGCGACTTCCCAAGGGCCGGGCGTCGTCTTGCAGCAACTCGTGTCCGGGGAAGAGTTCGCGGTCTCCCTGGCGGTAGGCGAACAGGGGAACGTGCTGGGAGAGGTCGCCATTCGCAAGCTGGCGATCAACGACAACGGCGAAGGCGAGTGCGGCGCGGTCATCGATGACCCGCAACTGCGCCAGTTTGTTCGGGATTTCCTGTCGGTGCTGGAGTGGCGCGGCCCGCTGGAGCTGGAATTCGTGCGAATGCCGGGCTCCATCCAACCCTGGCTCAAGGATATCCACTTCCGTTTTCCGTCCTGGATCATCCTGTCGCACTGGGCGGGCTTCAACCTGCCGGCGTTGATGGTCGCCGACGCCATGCGCGCGCCGGCGCGAGTGGACGCGGCAAAGCCCAGGCCGGGCGTGGTTTTCATGAATGGCGTTAGCGAGGCCGCGGTGCCCTCCCGCAATCTGACAGCGTTGAAGCGAGTGGGGAGCGCGGAAGGCAACCGTCGCCCCTCGCCCAGGTTCTATCCGGTTCCGGCGAATCCGG
>DRPO01000502.1 GCA_011330835.1 Gammaproteobacteria bacterium
CGCCTGCACCGACTCCGAGAAGGACCTGGCATTCGTCACTCCCACCGAAACCCTGTGCAAGGCGTGGCCATTATTGGCAGAGCCTTACAAGGGGCTGAATGCCTTTTCACAAGAAGATGCCAATCTGTTTTTCGGGCGTGAAGAACTGGTGAAATTACTCGCGGACAAGTGCCGCGCCGACCCTTTCGTTGCTGTTGTCGGGGCTTCGGGATCGGGCAAGTCATCGCTGGTCATGGCCGGGTTGATCCCTGAGCTGGGCACGACGGGCGATTGGGCAACGGCGGTGTGCCGCCCCGGTCGCAGACCACTCTACAACTTTGCTCACGCGATTCAAAAGATGGCGAGCGGGCCGGACGAGGGGCCCAACCAAATTTTGGAGGGCGCGGGAAAACTGAAAGACGCTCTGCGCGAGGATCCCGGCCGAATTGTCGATCACGTCAGCTTGCTTTTGAAAGAAATGCCACGATACAACCGCGCGCTTCTGGTTGTTGACCAGTTCGAGGAATTGTTCACTCTGGCCACGACCGGCGAAGAGGGAGATAGCCGAAGTCGCGAATTCGTCGACGTCCTCGCGGCGATTGCTGAGGCGGGGGACGCCTCGCCTCTGAAGGCCGTCATCACCCTGCGCGCCGATTTCATGGGGCAGGCTCTCCAGAATCAACCCCTGGCCGGTCTCCTGCAGGGTGCCGCCGACGTGAAAGTCGGGCCAATGTCGCCCACCGAGTTACAGAAGGCCATCAAGGAACCAGCGGCGCGGTTCGGCGTATCGTTCGAGCCGGGGTTGGTCGCAGAGATTGTCAGCGCCTGCACGAATGCCGCCGGCAACCTTCCCATGATGGAATTTGCGCTGGATCGACTGTGGTGCCGACAAGAAAACCGGGTCATGGGCTCCAAGGCCTACGGGGAGCTCGGCGGCGTTGTGGGGGCGCTTGCCGAACATGCGGAAGAGGTATTTGGCAGGCTGAAAGAGAAGCACAAGCCGTTGGTACGCCGGGTTCTGACACGCCTGGTGCGGTTGGCCGCACCCGGCACCCAGGCCGAAGATACGCGTGCTGTTATTCTGCGCAGTGAAATCCGCGAAGCTGAATGGGAGGTCGTGAATATCCTTGCGCAAGCGCGCCTCGTCGTCACGGCTACCAATCTCGTCGTCACGGCTACCGATGAAGAAACCATCGTCACGGCTACCAATGAAGAAACCATCGAGGTTGCCCACGAAGCGCTGATTCGCGCCTGGCCCCGGCTGCGTGGCTGGCTGGACGAGGACCGGGAGTTCGGACTTTGGCGCCAGCGCCTCCAGGGCGACATCGAGCGATGGAACGACAAGAACCAAGACGCGCTGTTGCGGGGCGACCTGCTTGCCGAGGCGGCGGCCTGGCGCAAAAGCAAGGGCGACGACCTGAATGTCGCCGAGCAAGAATTCATCAAAGCAAGCCTTGCGCAAAAAGACCGCGAGGAAGCCGAGGAACGCAAAAGGACAGAGGACCAAAAAAAGAACCAGGCCAGGTGGATCAAACGTCTCTCCGGGGCGGTTTTGGCGCTGGTTCTGGCTTTGGGTATCGCCGGCTACTATTGGGCCGGCGCGAAAAAGGCGGAAAGCGCCGCCCGCGCCTCCGCGCGCATCGCCGTGGGTCACCGCGCTGCGGCAGATGCGCTTACAATGCTCACCGAGGCAAGCGGTGCCGCCTCGGCCGCCCGCGCCGCTTCCCTGGCCATCGAGGCCCTGAAGCTCGTCCCATCCTCGGCCAACGCGCGCACGGCGGCGCTCCAGTCCTACCTGGAATTGCCTGTACTGAAGATCAATCTGAATGCCCCCGTCCTGGCCGTGGAATACAACCCGGTCAATTCCACCATCATCGCTTTGACCCTTGATACGCTTTATGTTCTTGAACCGGACTCCGGGGAAGAGCGTTTGCGCGTGACCTTGGAAACGGAAGAGGAATTCAATAATTTCCATGATATTGTTCTGGTCGTGAGTCCGCGCGGTGACCGAGTGTTCGTTCAAACACAGTATACAGTGAGTTCTTATCTGTTTAGCGTCGAAACAGGTGAAGAAATTGCACAGTTTCCACTATTTGAGGCGGTCGGGGGAGCGCCCGTTGCATTCGACCCAAAAGGGGAGCGGTTGTTTCTGTCAACTGGCGGCGAAAGTGTTATTCACGTGCTGAATGCTGATGACGGAGAAACAATGGTCTCCTTCGAAACTCCAGAACCCCCTTCTGGGATTACGTTTAACGATACCGGAAGCAGAATTGCCGTAACATCGAGGTTTTCGGATTTCCTTTACCGGGAAAAAGATTTCATGCCACTGCATGTGTTCGATGCGACGAACCTCTCGGCACCACCAAAGGCATTCCCTAACAGCGGGGTATTTCTTGCCACAGCATTTTGGCCAGATGATCGTCACGTGGCCGCAATGACGGAGAGTGGAGGCCTTTTTCTGTATTCTATCGAAATTCCGGATTCAAAAGGAGAACCTCTCACTACTGAATCAGTATTGGGAAGCACTCCGAAACTTGCCGTTTGGGGTGTTGGTTCGGAACGAGGAAACGAAGCGCATATTGCTGCAGCGCACTCTAACGCAATTCGTTCATTTGTCGACCAATACCTAATGATGCCCGAGAACGAAAGAATCGTTCTGGATAGCGAAGTCACGGATATACAATTTCACCCAACTGGCTCCCTCCTCGCGTCGGCGAGTATCGATGGTACTGCTCGAGTATCGGGCGTGTATTCCGGCCAGGAAATCCTTCGTGCCGAACATGATGGCCCGGTCATGTCGGTTTCGCTCCAACCGGATGGCCGCCGTTTTGCGACAGCTTCTGGGGATGGCTTTGTTCGCGTGTTTTCTCTTCAATTCGGTGATGAAGCCGGCCTCGAGGATGTTGCGCCCAGCCAACCCCGGTTCAGTTTGGAATACGACCTGGCAACGAAGGAATTCATCGTTGTGGACCAGTCTTCGGGCGAGGAATACCGGCGGTTTTCCATTGTCGGCAGAGAGTTCGGCACCGTAGGCGCCGTTTCCCCTGACGGACAATCGGTGGCGATAAATAACCGGCAATTCAATGGTTCTGAGATATTCCATGGATCTTCCGGCCGGCCGGTTGTGCGCATCGAACACAACCGACGCTTTGAGAAAATTGTCTTCGATCATTCGAGTACGCTCGTCGCACTCCAGGATTTCGATGGAACCATTTTGGTCGCGAATGTCGGTGACGGCACTGAGGTCTTGCGCACCGGACCTGGGCTGGGGACGCTACAGGCCTTCACCCCGCAAAACGACGGATTGATCATCAAGACTCTTGATGATTCCCTGCGGGTCATCCCAGTAACCGCCGAGAAAATCATTGATCGCCTTTGCTCCAACCGGATCGGGAGCAATCTCAGCCAGGATGACTGGGATCGTTACCTCGGCCCCCAGATCGTGTGGCAAGCGACCTGCGAGAACTGGGTAACCCTGCCAACAAACGCCGTTGCCCGGGAATCGTCCGTATCCGATAGTAACGAGCCATGACAGTGAGCTTCCGGCATGTGAAGACAACATACAGAAGCTTTCGCACATTCAATTTCGACGTCGGTTCCTTTCAAACTGGTTGAGAGAATCTGAGAATGGACAAGATCGATAAACTGGCAGAGATGATGGACGACAGCGAGCATAACGCTCTGGCCTATATGGCCTTCCCTCGCCAACACCGCAAAAAGCTGCATTCATGGATGAGATCGACAAGACTTTTCCGCGGGAATCATCTATTCCTTGGCGGTGCGACCGACCTCGTGGCGAAGCGTGGCGCATAGGCTGGAAGCGTCACCGGGCAGCCCATCCAGTCCCTGCCGGTTTGAGGCGGTCGCACACCCGTTTCCCTTTCTGGGCGGACGCGTCCGCCACGTGGCGACGAAATGCTCATAGCACTCTTCCGCATGCTCGGCGACTCTGGCTTCCTGATGGCGCAGTTCCTTCACATTGTAGGCATAGCCCGGCCCGCGCCTGTTGCCCTTCTTCTGCGGCAG
>DRPO01000503.1 GCA_011330835.1 Gammaproteobacteria bacterium
CCAGTACTGGAGACACTCGTTCCCCGCCCGGCTCTTCGTGCAGGAACGCCAGCAGCGCCGACGCGTCCAGGACGACACTCATGATCAGCCCGTTTCCCGCTCCGCCTCGACCCGCCGCTCGGCGATAAGCTCATCGACCAGACTTTCGTCTTGGGGAATGTGACTGAAACGCTCCCGCAGACGGCGTTCCACTGTCTCGCGCCGCTCCAGCACCAGGCTATCTCCCACCTTGCGGGCCACCAGTCGACTGCCAGGCTTAAGCTTCAATGCCCTGCGCAGAGCGACTGGGATAACCACCCGGCCCTGTGCGCCGACCTGAACCTCATTGTCTATAGATGCCATTTTCTTTTCTAAACTGCCACACCTATGACAAGTATGGCACGCTGAAAATTGTATGTCCAAACCGCCCCAAGCATAGCCTACTCTTCATTTTGAACATGCCTTTTGTCATAGACCTCTCGCGAAACCACATCGCGCCCCGCCTCCCGTGAGAGTTGCGGGTAATTCTCCAGGATTGTCTTTTCCGTCCACCCCTCAGCCAGAAGCCCCAGCAGAAAATCCACAGCCAGTCGGATTCCCTTGATCACGGGCTTACCTGTCAGCACGGTGGGATCGGAATGAATATATTTTTGCCAGTTCATGGAATTACTCCTTCTCGAATCGGTAGCGGGCAAAGGGCAAGGGCGGCTACAACTCCCGCCAAACTGCCTTGATGGCGGTGATCTCGTCGCGCACCCGGGCGGCTTCCTCGAACTCCAGGTCGCGGGCGTGGCGGTACATCTTTTCTTCGAGCTGCTTGATCTTCTTGCGCGCGGTTTCCGGCGTCAGGTCGCCATAGGCGGCTTTTTCCTCGGCCACCCTGGCGTAACGCTTCGGGGAGGCGGCGGAGCTGCCGGCGTAGGCGCCTTCCATGATGTCGGCGATCTTTTTCTTGATGCCTTTGGGGGTGATGCCGTGTTCCTTGTTGAAGGCGAGTTGCTTTTCGCGGCGCCGCTCGGTCTCGTCCAGCGCGCGCCGCATGGAGCCGGTGACGCTGTCGGCGTAGAGGATGGCCTTGCCCTTGAGGTTGCGGGCGGCCCGGCCGATGGTCTGGATCAGGGAACGTTCGGAGCGCAGGAAGCCTTCCTTGTCGGCGTCGAGAATGGCCACTCGGGAGACTTCCGGCATGTCCAGCCCTTCCCTGAGCAGGTTGATGCCGACCAGCACGTCGAACTCGCCGAGGCGCAGGTCGCGGATGATTTCCACCCGCTCGACGGTGTCGATATCGGAGTGCAGGTAGCGCACCCGGCAGCCGTGATCCTGGAGATACTCGGTCAGATCCTCGGCCATGCGCTTGGTCAGCGTGGTGACCAGCACCCGTTCGTCCCGCGCGGCGCATTCGTTGATTTCGGACAACAGGTCGTCCACCTGGGTGGCGACGGGACGGATCTCGACTTCGGGATCGACCAACCCGGTGGGCCGCACGACCTGTTCGACGACCGCGCCGGAGCGTTCCAGTTCGTAGGGTCCGGGGGTGGCGGAGACGTAAATGGTCTGCGGCGCGAGCTGGTTGAATTCCTCGAACTTGAGGGGGCGGTTGTCGAGCGCGGAGGGCAGGCGAAAGCCGTAGTTGACCAGGTTTTCCTTGCGCGAGCGGTCGCCCTTGTACATGGCGCCGAGCTGCGGGACGGTGACGTGGGATTCGTCGACGATCAGCAGCGCGTCGGAGGGGACATAGTCGAACAGACAGGGCGGCGGCTCGCCCGGCTGGCGGCCCGAGAGGTAGCGGGAGTAGTTTTCGATGCCGTTGCAATAGCCCAGTTCGAGGATCATTTCGATATCGAACAGGGTGCGCTGTTCCAGCCGCTGGGCCTCGACGAGCTGGTGGTTGGCGTTCAACTCGTCGAGACGGATTTTCAGGTCCGCCTTGATCTGCTCCACGGCGTTGAGCATGATCTCGCGCGGCGTGACGTAGTGGGTCTTGGGGTAGATGGTGAAACGCGGCACGCGCCGGAAGATTTCGCCGGTCAGCGGATCGAACAGGCTGAGCTGTTCGATCTCGTCGTCGAACAGCTCGATGCGCAGCGCCTCGCTCTCCGCCTCCGCGGGGAACACGTCGATGACATCGCCACGCACCCGGTAGGTTCCGCGCCGAAAGTCCATTTCGTTGCGGGTGTATTGCAGATCCGCCAGCCGCCGCAGCATCTGGCGCTGGTCGATGCGGTCGCCGCGATCCAGGTGCATGATCATTTTCAGGTAGGACTGCGGGTCGCCCAGTCCGTAGATCGACGAGACCGAGGCGACGATAATGACATCGCGCCGTTCAAACAGCGCCTTGGTGGCCGACAGCCGCATCTGTTCGATGTGTTCGTTGATCGACGCGTCCTTCTCGATATAGGTGTCGCTGGCCGGCACATAGGCTTCCGGCTGGTAGTAGTCGTAGTAGGAG
>DRPO01000504.1 GCA_011330835.1 Gammaproteobacteria bacterium
AGCGGATTAGATCCGCTCAGGGAGATGGCAGCGGGGCCTTTTGGCCCCGCTTTTTTTTTGAGGACTGCGCGGGATTTGAGCCCTTTGTCGGGGGGGGGGCGCCCATCACGACCGTCATCCCGGCGAACGCCGGGATCCAGATCAGTAGGGCTGATAAGCCTTAGGCTTATCAGGCCTACAGCGCTTACATCAAAAGGAGGTAGGACCCCTTGTCGGCGGTGGATGCGTCGGTTTGTGGAGCGTTCACCCAGTTCGCGCCCACGGCGTGGAGTTCATGCGGCGCGACCTACCCGAATGTTGCCCGGAACGTTGGGTGATGACACTACGCAAGTGCCTGTTTTTGCTTGCTAGGGGTTGATCGAAGTTTTATTTGAATCGGGGCTTTAGTTTCCGATCTCAATCAGTATATAATCGTGCGCTTATGTCTCAACGGGCGCCATTGTTTCTCGATCCTTACAAGGCCGCGGAGCGCGGGGCGGCGTTCTCGGGTGAGTTTGCGTTGTCGGTGTTTCATCGCTTAGCTTCGGTGGGTGACGCAAGGGAGGGCGTGGTGAATGCGTCGTTTGCCTTTCGGCGTGATCCGTTGCTGCGGCATTGCGTGGAAGGAACCGTCAGCGCGGAGCTTGCGCTGGTTTGTCAGCGTTGCCTGGAGCCGTTCCGGCGGCGCTATGAGGCGCGCTTTTTGTTGAAGTTGGTGGGTAGCGAGGCGGAGGCGGAGCAGGCGGACGAGGGGGTTGACCCGGTGGTGGCGCCGGATCGGCGATTGGATGTCGTGCGTATGCTGGAGGATGAGTTGCTGCTGGCGATACCGGATATTCCGCGCCACGATGAGGCTGGTCAGTGTGGCTGGCGCGGGTGGCGGGAGCAGCCGGAGTCCGGGGTGGCGGAGAGTCCTTTTGCCGTGCTGGCGTCACTGAAGAAACATTGATTTTTCCGGAGCGGTATCGCTTCGGTGTTGATAACCCTTTAATTTTGCAAGTTTACGGAGCTGGAAAATGGCTGTTCAAAAGAGCCGAAAAACACCTTCTAGGCGCGGAATGCGTCGATCTCACGATGCGCTGAGCGGGCCGACCTTGTCGATCGATTCGACCACGGGGGAGACCCATCGTCGTCATCATGTGACGCCGGATGGTTTTTATCGGGGCCGCCAGGTGATTCAGGCGGTCGAGGAGGATTACGACGAGGACGAAGAGTAGGTCCGAACGGGTTTTCCTTCGTGGTATGATGGTTATACCTCTCGTGACCAGGAATACCCCGTTCACGCCGCGCATCTTTATCGCCGATAGCGGCGTTGTAAAAACTTGACGTAGCTCCACTATGTCTGCGTTTTTACGCCTTGCTCTCGACGAAAATCTACGCGCCGTGAACGGGATATTCCAGGCCGCGAGAGGTATGAGGACAACAGGCGCTCCGGCGCCTGTTGTTTTTTGGTTTCCGCAAGTTAGTGAATTGGCGTGACTTATACGATTTCGCTGGATGCCATGGGTGGCGATCTGGGGCCGGATGTCACCGTGCCCGCCGCGCTGCGCGCGTTGCGTGAACTGGATGATGTCGAGTTGATTCTGGTTGGCGACGAGGCCACGCTGAAAGAGCATCTGAAGAAGCATTCGGCAACGGAGTCAAAGCGTCTGCGGATCCGGCACGCGTCCGAAATCGTAGCGATGGATGAATCTCCGGCGCTGGCGTTGCGGAACAAGAAGGATTCGTCGATGCGCGTGGCGATCAACCTGGTGAAGTCCGGCGAGGCGCAGGCTTGCGTCAGCGCGGGGAACACGGGGGCGCTGATGGCGACGGCCAAGTTTGTGCTCAAGACGATCCGAGGCGTGGATCGACCGGCGATTTGCACCGCCTTGCCCTCGCTGGGCGGTCATACGCATATCCTCGATCTGGGCGCCAATATCGATTGCTCGGCCAGTCAGTTGTTCCAGTTCGCGGTGATGGGTTCGGCGCTGGCGCATGCGGTCGATGGCGGTGAGCAGCCGCGCGTTGGCATTTTGAATGTGGGCGCGGAGGCGATCAAGGGCAGCCCGGTGGTCAAGGAGGCGGGCGCGATGCTGGAGAGCAGCGATCTGAACTATATCGGCTTTGTCGAGGGTGATGATATCTATTCGGATCGGGTCGATGTGGTGGTTTGCGACGGCTTTGTCGGCAACGTGTTGCTGAAAACCAGCGAGGGGTTGGCGAAGATGATCTACGCCTATCTGAAGGAGGAGTTCTTGCGCAACCCGTTGACGAAACTGGCGGGGTTGTGCGCCCGACCGGTATTGAAAGCCTTTCTCCGCCGCATCGACAAAAGAAGGTACAATGGCGCCAGCTTGCTGGGTCTCAAGGGCGTCGTCATCAAGAGTCATGGCGGCGCGGACGAGGTGTCGTTCGCCAACGCCATCAAGATTGCCCGGGTGGAAGCCCGCCAGAACATCCCCGAGCGTATCGGCTCCCAGGTCGAAACGTTGTTGAGTCAGTGACCGTCCGTTCCGGGTGGGCACTCATATAGATGCGCCGCCGGGCGCAGCTGGAGAACGCTTCATGTATTCACGTATCACTGGAACAGGCAGTTATCTACCCGAGAAAGTTCTGGACAATCACGATCTGGAACGCATGGTCGATACCAGCGATGAGTGGATCCGGGAGCGGACCGGCATCGTCAAGCGGCATATCGCGGCGGACGACCAGACGACCTGTGACTTGGCGGAGCAGGCGGCGCTCAAGGCCCTGGAAGCGGCGGGCAAGCGCCCTGAAGATATCGATCTGATCATTGTCGGCACCACCACGCCCAACAAGATCTTTCCCAGCACTGCTTGTTTGCTGCAACATCGGCTTGATATTCATGGTTGCGCGGCTTTCGACGTGCAAGCCGTCTGCACCGGCTTTGTCTACGCGCTGTCGGTGGCGGACAAGTTCATTCGCTCCGGCAGTCACCGTTGCGCGCTGGTTGTTGGCGCGGAGACGCTTTCGCGCATTGTCGACTGGACCGATCGCGGCACCTGCGTGCTGTTTGGCGATGGCGCCGGCGCCGTGATTCTCGAAGCATCGGAAGAGCCCGGCATCCTGTCCACCCATTTGCATGCCGATGGCGCCTACGAAGACTTACTGCACGTGCCCCAGGGCGTCTCCAGTGGTTATGATCAGCTCAAGGACGGCGAGGCCTTCATTCAGATGCGCGGCAATGAAGTGTTCCGGGTCGCCGTCAACACCCTGGGGCGCATCGTCGATGAAACGCTTGCACACAACCAGATGCGGAAGTCCGATATCGACTGGCTGGTGCCTCATCAGGCGAATATCCGCATTATCAAAGCCACCGCCAAAAAGCTGTCCATGGATATGGATCACGTCGTCGTGACCGTTCATGATCATGGCAACACCTCGGCGGCCTCCATCCCGCTGGCGCTGGACTCCGCTGTCCGATCCGGCCAGATCAAGCCGGGGGAAACCGTTCTGATGGAAGCGTTCGGCGGCGGTTTCACCTGGGGATCCGCATTGTTGAGAATGTAGCCATTTGCTCCGGCAAGCGTCGGGTAGTCTTCTGCCGCGTCATGCTTGTGGAAATGAGAACCGCTTCACGGCTTGCCCCGATCCGGCTTACGTCCGTCACTGAAAACAGGCTTTCCGATGATAACGGCGTCAGAAGCCCTTGAGCCATTCCGCGTTCGCTTATAATCTTTTTCCTTGTTACAGAACGTGTCCCGGCGCCCGCCGGGCGCGGATGGAGAGTCACAATTATGATCAGGCATACACAGGGAGAGACAATGATTAAATTACTGGTTGCGGATAACAAGAAACTGGAAGATAACGATATTCTGGCGGCGTTCAAGAACAACAATATTGAAATCGCCAAGCAGGTTGAGAGCAGCGAAGAAGTCCTCAGCAGCGTCAAGGCGGAGCAGCCCGACGTGGTGCTGATGAGTCTGTCGATCGGCGGCAACGGCGCTTTCGAAGCCATCGACCAACTGCGCATGAATTACCCCCGCGTCGGCATCGTGCTGATGCTGATCCACTCCGACGGCCCATTCCCCCGGCGTCTGCTGGAAACCGGCGCCAGCGGCTTCGTGTCCAAGAACACCGCCGCCAGCGACATCGCCCAGGCCATCGTGGAAGTGAAGAACCGCGAAAAATACATCAGCCCGGAGATCGCCCAGAAGATCGCGATTTCCCTGCTGCCGGGCGGCGAGGTGTCGCCGCTGGATCGCTTGTCCGAGCGCGAGATGCAGGTCATGCTGCAACTCAGCCAGGGCGAATCGCCGTTGCAGATTTCCAGCCGGCTGGCGCTGAGCCCGAAAACCGTCAGCACCTACAAGCACCGCGTGCGCGACAAGCTGCGCGTCGATGATACCCAGGAAATCTACGCGCTGGCTGGCAGCCACGGCTTGGTTTACCGGTAAGCGTCTCCCGGGAGCGCCGGCGCTGATGGGGAGCGCCGGCGTCTCGCCGGCAAAGGCGTTTGAGCGATTCACCGGGGCGGCGAGGCTCCCCCTTTGGCGATCACAGCGCAAAGCCCCATCCCGCAGGGCGCGCCGCGCTTTGTCCACCTGGAGTATCCTTCTGGCCGGACGAGAATTGCC
>DRPO01000505.1 GCA_011330835.1 Gammaproteobacteria bacterium
AACGATTAATAACAACAGGGATCAGAAAGGTTTCGCATCGGCGAATCATCCGGAACGGGCTTCAACGTATTCTTCTGAGAGCCAGGGCTCATTTTTTCACCGCGCCCCGAACATTGGGACGATATCTGACTCAGAGTCTGCAAATGGCGGTGAGGTCGGGCGACAGGGATCCGGAGAACCCAAACGAGAACTTGCTGTATACTTCTCGCGCCCAAGAATACCCCGCTTCAGGGTGCGTAGGTTTTCGTCGAGAGCAAGGCGTAAAAACGCAGGCATAGTGGGGCTACGCCAAGTTTTTACAACGCAGCTATCGGCGAAAAGATGCATGGCCTGAATGGGGTATTCTTGAGCGCGAGCAGTATTCAAGCGCGAAGGGGCTTCTCGTCAGCGGTTCGGTATCTGGCGTCGGCACAGGGAGAAGTATCGAGACATGGACAGTACGCATAAAACAATACGAGGCTATCGAGAAGAGAACATCATGAGTCACTATTCCGGAGACGAGACAGTCGTGAATGTCGGGCTGTTCCAGGCTGGCGAACTGAGCCGCATGAGCGTGGCGGGCAAATCCCACCGGGAGAAGAAAAGGGGCGCCATTCACAGCGAGCCCACCGTGGAACTGAATCATCCCATTGAATCAGGCATTCTGCATAATGTGGAAGACCATCTCGATCATGATTCGGAGACCGAGGAGATTGTTTTTCCCTTCAGTTCCGACCCGACGATCGAAATGGACTACCCGGATTCTCTCGGATAGGGGGCGCGGTTCCGCGGGAAATCGGGTCAGGTCGCTTTCTTTCCGAAATCGATGACCTTCTTTTGGGGCGACAGGTTGATCTCATCCAGGCAGCAGCCGTCGCGGGCCTCCAGCGCCCCCATGACGGCGCTGGCGACATCGCTGGCGGTCAGGTGACAATCCGGATCGCTTCCAGGTGAGAAATCCAGCGCATTGAAGAAATCGGTTTCGACCATGCCGGGATTGACGATCGTGACGCGCAAGCCGCACGACGCGGTTTCCTCGCGCAAGGATTGAGCCAACCCGCGCAGGGCGAACTTCGTAGCCGAATAGACGGCTCCCCGCCGCGCTCCAGCGAGCGCCGCTTCCGAACCGATAACAATGACATGCCCCCGATGACGTCTCAGGCCTGGAAGGAATTCGCGGATCGTCAGGATCTGGCTGGTCAGGTTGACGTCGATCAGTTCGCGAATTTGCATCGCGGAGAATTCTTCCAGCGATCCGAACCGACCCAGTCCCGCATTGCAAACGAGGATATCGATATCGCCGGTTGTCTTGTGGATGGCTTTCAGCTTGTCGGGAAGGTTATCCAGCTTTGAGAAGTCGACGGGTTCGAACGTCAGCAAGGGATTGTCCCGCTCGAATGCCGGCGCTGTTCTCGCCAACCCGGTTACCTGACACTCCAGGCTGAGCAGTTCGGTCGCGATGGCTCGACCAATGCCGCGACTGGCGCCGGTTACCACGGCTTTCCTGTTTGAGAACGTTCCAGACATTGTTCACGGAATGGCGGCGGCGTTGCGCCGGAGAGAATATACCTCTTGCGATCAAGAATACCCCGTTCAGGGTGCGTGGATTTTCGTCGAGAGCAAGGCGCAAAAACGCAGGCATAGTGGGGCTATGTCAAGTTTTTGCAACGCCGCTATCGGCGAAAAGATGCGCATTCTGAATGGGGTATTCTTGGTCGTGAGAGGTATACTTTGACCGTGGCTGACAGGATCGTCAACCTCGCATGGAACCCGGCCAACAGTTTTGCTTGCCGGGACTGCGCTCTTTCCCGACCGGGAAAGAGCGCGATCGGCTTTACTCGTGGTATTTGAAGGTGCGGAAACCTTCTCGTTCGCAGAGGGCGTCGCGCTTGGCGATTTCCAGATCCTGCTCCATCATTTCGGAAACCAGTTGGGAGAACGGCGTGGTGGGCTCCCAGCCCAGTTTTTCCTTGGCCTTGGCGGGGTCGCCCAGCAGAGTTTCGACTTCCGTGGGACGGAAATAACGGGGATCGACCTCGACGATGCAGCGACCGGTCTCGGAATCGTATCCTTTTTCATCAATGCCTTCGCCTTTCCATTCGATGTGAATATCGACATGTTCGGCGGCGCGGTTGACGAAATCGCGAACCGAATACTGCTCTCCGGTGGCGATGACGAAATCTTCCGGCTTGTCCTGCTGAAGCATCAGCCACTGCATTTCGACATAGTCGCGGGCGTGTCCCCAGTCCCGCTTGGCGTTCAGGTTGCCAAGATAGAGCTTGTCCTGCAGGCCGAGGTGGATGCGGGCGATGGCGCGGGTGATCTTGCGCGTGACGAAAGTTTCGCCGCGGATGGGGGATTCGTGGTTGAACAGAATGCCGTTGCAGGCGTACATGCCATAGGCTTCGCGGTAGTTGACCGTAATCCAGTAGGCGTACAGTTTGGCCACCGCGTAGGGGGAACGGGGATAAAAAGGCGTGGTCTCGCGCTGGGGAATTTCCTGAACCTTGCCAAACAGCTCGGAAGTGGAGGCCTGGTAGAAGCGGGTTTTCTTTTCAAGGCCGAGGATGCGGATGGCTTCCAGAATCCGGAGCGTGCCCAGCGCATCGGAGTTGGCCGTGTATTCCGGCGATTCAAACGACACGGCGACGTGGCTCTGCGCCGCCAGATTGTAGATCTCGTCGGGCTGAATTTCCTGGATCACGCGGATCAGGTTGGTGGAATCGGTCAGGTCGCCATAGTGGAGGATGAAATTCTTGTTGTCCGTATGGGGATCCTGATAGATATGGTCGATCCGGTCGGTGTTGAAAGAGGACGCCCGGCGCTTCAGTCCATGGACCTCATAGCCTTTTTTCAATAGATTTTCCGCCAGATAAGCGCCATCCTGGCCGGTAATGCCTGTAATCAGGGCGACTTTGTTGGGTTTGATCGAGATTACGTTTGATTGGGTCATAGTCCTATTACTGGTTCGTGGATCGGTATGACGACCGGAGTCCGCATCGGGTCAGCCCGTCGCTTGTTTGAGAGGTATAAGCAGATATCCTTATATTTGAGCGGATTCTAACCGTTTTGGCCGGGTGGAAGTTTGATCTGGTTCTCACGTCTTGGCTGGCGCTAGTGGTTTTGTGTGATGTGGAGGGTAGAGAGTGGAAAATGAATGAGCGTCGTCACAGTTGGGTTCGTAAAGAGCGTTGCCA
>DRPO01000506.1 GCA_011330835.1 Gammaproteobacteria bacterium
CCGGCAGCGAGGATCTGAACCTGGTGCGCGACCTGGATTTCTACCTCTGGTTGGAACAGGACGCCGCGCTGGACGAGGGACAGCCGGCGCTCGACAAGACATGAAGCGTGGCCTGGCGGCGGTCTGCATGCTGTTCCCCCTGTCCGCGTTGGGCCAGGAGCCAGCGGATACGCCGGGTATCGAACTGTTGGAATACCTCGGGCAATGGCGGGACGATCCGGATGAATCGGCGGGATGGACCGATCCGGTGGAACTCTACGCCGCCGGCATGCTGGGCGGGGCGGACGAGTCGCCTCGGCGGGAGTCCGCGCCGGTCACCGACAAGGAGCACGAAGCGCAATGATCCGTCTGCTGATAGTGATGTTGTTGATCCTGGCGTCTCCGAGCCGGGCCGCCGGAACGAGTTGGGGCGATCTCTCCCGCGCGCAACGCAAGGTGATCGGCCTGAGCGAGTCGCGTTGGGAAGCGCTGCCGGCCGCGCGCCGGGAACGCCTGCTGCGTGGCGCCGAACGTTGGCTTGGGATGTCACCGGAGGAACGCCGGCGGGCGCGAAGGAACCTGCGCCTGTGGAAGGAGATGACACCCGGGGAACGTCGTTTCGTGCGACGCAAGTTCAAGGAGTATCAGGCGCTCCCCGCGCGGAAGAAGGCGCGCTTGCGCCGCCTCAAGCGCTGGTTCCAGAACCTGCCTCCGGAAAGAAAACGGCGGATCCGCCAACGCTGGCGCCAGGCGAAAGACAAAAAGGCCCTGCTGCGAAAAGGCTTGCATCAGGCGCGGCGCAAGCGCGCCAGACAACCCCGCCCGGCGCAACGGCGGTAGACGCGCGGCTCGCTTGTGAAGAACGCCCCGGCCCGGAAAGAACGGGGCCGGAGTCGGGGTCTTTTCTTGTGCAATCGCAAAACACAATGAAGTATTCGCACGAGGATGGAAAAATGAAAAAACAGATCATCGCAAGCACCCTGTTATTGGCCTCTACCGCTGGGCTGGCCGACTGGGAAGACGTTTGGCGGAACCCCGACCTGAATACCGGCGTCAGCGCCTACCAGGGAGGCCCGGCGCGGGGCTATATCGAGCCGACCTCAACCAGTCTCGATCGTGTCAGCCGGCAAAATCCGGACCTGTACACCGGTCAGGATCTCGCGAACGCAGTGGCGATTCCGGGCTTTTCCGGCCCCACCTCGCTGGACGTATTCGTTGCCGGCAATGCCGATAACTACTCCGGCGCGCCGGAACGGGGCATCGTGGTCGACGATCGCGGCGGGATGCTCGGGCAGAACCGCTGAGAACCACCAGGCGAGACGGTCACCCTTGAAGGAACCGCCTCAGCCTGGTCGGGTTCTGGGCGCCCAATGCGACTCCTTCCACCCGCCCGTCGCGAATCATGACGAAGGTCGGGGTCGCGCGGATGTTCAAGCGGGCGGCGGCTTCCGGTTCCCGCTGGACGTCCAGCTTCCCGATCGCCAGACCCTCGGCGATCATTTCATCGATCCGTGGGCTGATCGCCTTGCACGGCCCACAGTTCGGGCTGAACGCATAGACGATCACCGGACGGCGGGGGTCCAGCCGGCTCAGGCTGCCCGGCAGGCGGTCGATGCGCCCCCCCTTCATACGGCGCGCCTGGTACTGGATCCAGGCGGCGTTCAGCGCTATTGCAAGCACAAAGGCGATAATCAGATAGACGTACCAAGGCATGTCGGATTCCTGCTCGCTGTAACGAACGGGGATGGTAACAGACCCTTGGATTCGCCGGGTCTTTTTCCTGTTAATGTGAAAATACAGTAGCCACTCAGCCAACCAGCGGAAATGATATTCATCAGGCAAGGCGTAGGCCCGATCAAGCGCAGCGGATCGGGCAGCGGCGCTGCCAAATTGATGATTTTCATGATCTGGGGTGATGCCACCCCGCGTCATGAGCGCTGGCCCGCATTTCTCACCATCTACTGCGACGACCCAATGGCCCCCCCTGGCTGGCTTTCGCCCGGTCGAAGTGCTCGACATCGTGTCGGCTATGCCTGCGCGCGCCTCGGTCGCGAAAGCCAGCCATGACGCACCCTGCATCCGTCTCGCTACGAACGCTGGTGAGAAACCCGGGCAAGGCGAAAAAAGCGAGGGCGATTCCAGCGCCGCTTCAGCTGAGCAGCAGCGAGACCGCGCGGGGCGTCCAATGGTCGTCGCCGAGCGCCGGGCGGCGCAGATCGTTCCACAAGCGGGCGATCTGTTCCAGCGACAGCGCGTTATCCTGAAACTCCCGTGCCTCGCGCCGCAGCGAGGCGAGGTAGTCCCGGTTACCGACCAGCTCGATCAGTTGTTCGATGCCCGCCAGCGCATGGCCACGGCTGCGCAGCGCGTCCAGCGCGTCTTCCAGCGACCGTTCCGACAGCAGGCTTCGCGCGAGCGCGCGCAAGGTTTCGTGGTCGTCCCGCGACTGGATGGGCGGCGT
This sequence comes from Gammaproteobacteria bacterium, assembly GCA_011330835.1. Classification (GTDB taxonomy): domain Bacteria; phylum Pseudomonadota; class Gammaproteobacteria; order UWMA-0217; family UWMA-0217; genus HyVt-560. Next base: position 2,441 of record DRPO01000506.1, read on the forward strand.
CAGTTCGGGCGGATTGGCGAACAGGCGGCGCATGTCGCCGACCACCTTGATCGTGGCTGGTGTGGCGAGATCGGGGTAGCTCTGATTCAGACGATCGAGCTGATCCACCGCGTTGACGATCGCGTTCTTTGGTTTGAGTCTGGCCATGACGGAAGCCCCGTGACGATGAGAATGGCGGTTGCGGCAGGGACGCATGGC
>DRPO01000507.1 GCA_011330835.1 Gammaproteobacteria bacterium
AAGGGAGATCCCGCCCTCCCAATCCAGATCAGAGTGACTATGAGCGCCATTCCCGAAGAATTCATTCGCAAGACGGCTGAGCTGTCTTCCGAAGTCACCCGGCCCTTTCCGGGATCCCGCAGAATCTATGTCGAGGGCTCGCGGCCTGATATTCGCGTTCCCATGCGCGAGATCGATTGTTCGCCGACGCGCTCGACCGGGGGCGATGAGCCCAATCCCCCCATCCCGGTATATGACACCTCGGGTCCATTCGGCGATCCGGAGGTCACCGTCGATCTGATGAAGGGCATTCCTCTGGTTCGGGACCGCTGGATCGAGCAAAGAGGGGATACGGAGCAACTCGATGGCCCAAGCTCCGACTACGGCAGGGCGCGCGCGGCGAATCCATCGCTTGCCTCGTTGCGCTTTGAGCACCTCCGACCGCCTCGTCGCGCCCGCGCCGGACGCAATGTTTCGCAGATGCACTACGCCCGCAAGGGTATTGTCACGCCCGAGATGGAGTTCGTGGCCATTCGGGAAAACCTGCGTCTGAACGAGCTGCGCGAGGATCCGCGTTACCGCAAGTTGCTTGTCCAGCACGCCGGCCAGCATTTCGGCGCGTCGATTCCCGACGAGATTACGCCCGAGTTCGTGCGCGAGGAAGTGGCCCGGGGGCGCGCCATCATCCCCGCCAATATCAACCATCCGGAACTGGAGCCGATGATCATCGGCCGGAATTTCCTGGTCAAGGTCAACACCAATATCGGCAACTCGGCGGTTTCGTCGTCGATTGGGGAAGAGGTCGAGAAAATGGCCTGGTCCGCCCGCTGGGGCGGCGATACGCTGATGGACCTCTCCACTGGCAAGAACATTCACGAGACCCGGGAATGGATACTGCGCAACGCGCCCATGCCCATTGGCACGGTGCCCATTTACCAGGCGCTGGAAAAGGTCGACGGCAAGGCCGAGGAGCTGACCTGGGAGCTGTTCAGGGACACGCTGATCGAACAGGCCGAGCAGGGCGTGGATTATTTCACCATTCACGCCGGCGTTCGCCTGGCCTACGTGCCGCTGACCGCTGAACGGCTCACCGGCATCGTCTCGCGCGGCGGCTCCATCATGGCGAAATGGTGTTTGGCGCATCACCAGGAGAATTTCCTCTATACGCATTTCGAGGACATCTGCGAGATCATGAAGGCCTACGATGTCGCCTTCAGCCTGGGCGACGGGCTGCGTCCCGGTTCGCTGGCGGACGCCAACGACCGCGCCCAGTTCGCCGAGCTGGAGACCCTGGGAGAACTGACCTCCATCGCCTGGCGGCACGACGTTCAAACCATGATCGAAGGCCCCGGCCACGTGCCCTTGCAGATGGTCAAGGAGAACGTCGAGAAGGAGCTGGCCGATTGCCTGGAAGCGCCGTTCTACACCCTGGGCCCGCTGGTGACGGATATCGCGCCCGCCTACGACCACATCACCTCCGCGATTGGCGCCGCCAACATCGGCTGGTATGGCGCGGCGATGTTGTGTTACGTCACGCCCAAGGAACATCTTGGTCTGCCGAACAAGCAGGACGTGCGGGACGGAATTATCGCCTACAAGATCGCGGCGCACGCGGCGGACCTCGCCAAGGGTCATCCGGGCGCGCAATTGCGGGACAATGCGCTGTCGAAGGCGCGTTTCGAGTTCCGCTGGGAGGACCAGTTCAATCTTTCCCTGGATCCCGAGCGGGCGCGGGAATTCCATGACGAAACCATGCCCAAGGATTCCGCCAAGGTCGCCCATTTCTGCTCGATGTGCGGCCCGCATTTCTGCTCCATGAAAATCACCCAGGACGTCAGGGATTACGCCGACTCGCTGGGCGTTTCCGAGCAGCAGGCGCTGGAAAAAGGCATGCGGGAAAAAGCGATCGAATTCGTCGAGAGCGGCGCGGAGATCTACAAGAAAGAGTAGAAACAAGCTGAATCACTTCAAGAACGCAAGGAAAAGGACACTATGAATATCGATAACATCAGCGCGGGCGACAATTTGCCCGAAGAGTTCAACGTCTTGATCGAAATCCCCAACGACGGGGGCGCGGTCAAATACGAGTTCGACAAATCCAGCGGCGCTCTGGTTGTCGACCGGTTTTTCGGCACCTCGCTGCATTACCCGGCGAACTATGGACTGATTCCCCATACACTGTCCGAGGATGGGGACCCCATCGACGTGCTGGTCATTACCCCAGTCCCGTTGCTGAGTGGATCGCTCATCAGTTGCCGCGCGCTCGGCATGCTGGACATGGAAGACGAGTCAGGCATCGATTACAAGGTGCTGGCGGTTCCGGTCGACCGCTTGTCCGGCCTGTATCTCAACAAGCGCGACATTCACGATCTGCCCGAATCCCTGCTGAACGAGATCGCGCATTTCTTCGAGCAGTACAAGGCGCTGGAGCCCGGAAAATGGGCCAAGGTCAGGGGTTGGGAAAACGCGGAAAACGCGCGTATGCGAATTCTTGAGAGTTATCAGCGCTATCAGGAAGAAAGCGCGGAATAGCATGTTGGCGCGCCAGGGGGGGGCGGGTTTCCCCGGCTCCCTTTTATGAGCGCGTCTCCGGGACGCATCAAAGCATGTCTTTCAAGCCTTTGAGCGGCGTAATCTTGACGACCCGGCGGGCGGGTTTGGCCTTGAACATCATTTCTTCGCCAGTGAATGGATTGATGCCCTTGCGCGCCTTGGTCGCCGGTTTTTTCACGACGCGGATCTTCAGCAGGCCGGGCAGGGTAAAGGCGCCCGCGCCACGAGGTTTCATGTTTTTCTCGATCAACCCGTAGAGTGAGTCCAGAACCACCTGAACTTCATTGCGCGTGTATCCGGTTTCTTTCATGATATGCGCAAGTATTTCCGACTTGGTGGGCGGCTTTTTGGCTGTGGCTGATTTCTTGGCAGCGGCTTTTTTCCTGGTCGCCATGAATGTCTCCGATAGTGATTGAAAACGCCCGAAAACTACCATGAATAGGCCTTGCGCGTCCAAGAAAGCCTTGTTTCCGACAAGACCCCGCGCACTCAGAAAATTCCCGAACGGAAGAAAAGCCTGTCGGCGCAACCATGATTCATGACAGCCAGTTGTTGACGGCGTTGATCGTCGGTTTGATGGGGGGCGTGCACTGCGTTGGCATGTGTGGCGGCATTGTCACGGCGCTTTCTTTCAATATGGATAACGGGGTCGGGGCGCCCACCGGGCGCTGGCCGATATTACTCGGGTATAACCTGGGAAGGGTGGGTAGTTACACAGTACTGGGAATGTTGGCGGGGTGGCTCGGCGGCGCCGCCATGGATCTGGCGGGCATCCAGGCCATTCGCGTCGCCGCGCAATTTGTGTCGGTAGGCATCATGGTCGCCATGGGGCTCTATCTGGGCGGATGGTGGTTTGGCCTGGTTCGGGTCGAACGCGTTGGCGCGAAACTCTGGAAACACATCGAACCGCTGGGGCGTCGCTTCATTCCGGTAAAAAACGCGGGAGCCGCCTTTGTGCTGGGCGGCGTCTGGGGCTGGCTGCCCTGCGGCCTGGTGTACAGCATGTTGATCTGGGCGCTGACGTCGGCGTCTCCAGGGCAGGGCGCGCTGATCATGTTGTTCTTTGGTCTGGGTACGCTGCCCAATCTGTTGATGATGGGCGTGTTCGCGGCCAGCATGGGCGCCTGGCTCAAGCGGCAACGGAACCGTCGGATTGCCGGGGCGATTGTCCTGGCGCTGGCGGCCTGGCAACTGTTTCAGGCTGTTTCCGTGGCGGGAGGCATTGATCAATAAGGCCGTGACGAAGGGTAGTCCCGCATGGGCGGAAAAGGATTGGCGGGAGGAGGAATCAGCCACGGGTCCCTGTCCAGTTCGGAGGAATCCCGCCCCTCGCGGATCCGGGTCAACGCGTATTCGACCAGGGGTGCGTTGAATCCATTCTCTTTCAGCTTCATCAAGGCGGTTGTGGCGGCGGCGACGGACTGACCGGCGAGGTATTCGGCCAGGGATCCATAGAAACGGGCCGGCGTTAGACGGGGATCCAGCGCGGCGGCCTTTTCATAGTGTCTGGCGGCGTCGGCGTAATGGCCTGATCGCATCAGCAGGTTTGCCAGAAAAAAATGAGCTCCCGCGTGATAAGGATTGGTCTTCAGAGCCTTTTCGAATAGCGGCCGCGCCGCGTTGTCGCCATCTCTCTGGTTTACCAGCAACGCCAGAAAGAAATTGGCGTTGGCGTGGCTCGGATTGCGTTTCAGAACGCGCTGGAGAATTTCTCGCGACTTGGCCGGTTCGCCGTTCAGATAGAGCACGCGCGCGTAACTGACCAATGCATTGAGATTTTCGGGATCGAGTTTCAATCCTTCCTCGAACTTTTTCCGGGCGGCTTCATAATCCCGTTTCCTGACCGAATCCAGCGCCAGTCTGAATACGGGGCGGGCGCCCACCTTGAGGCGAACGAGTTCCGCCGCCTCCGGGTCTTCGGGTTGGGGGAGACGCTTTCCCGCCTGTTTCGCCTGCGCGCGGGCCTCGTCGTTTTTTCCCAGCCCGCGTAGCGCCTGCGCCAGTGGAAAATGCGCGGCGCTGGCTTGCGGATCCAGCGCCAGGGTCTTGCGGAAATGATCGGCCGCCTCCTGGAAATGGCGTTGCATCAAGGCAATCTGGCCGAGATAAAAATGCGCCATGGCCTGTTGTCCGTCCTGTTTCAGCGCTTTCTGAAAATGACTTTTCGCCTCCGCGAGGCGGTCGAGGTCCAGCAAGGTTTTGCCAATGCGGTTGTCGAACGCGGGATAGTCTGGTCGAATGGCGCGGGCCTGGCGATACTGCGCCAACGCCGAGGAGGCTTTTCCGGTTTCATCCGCCAGACGCGCGGAGAGGTATCGCCAGCGAAAATTGTCCGGATCCAGCGCCAGGGCGTTGGCGTAGGCCATTTCGGCGAGGGCCGGCATGGAATAGACCTGGTATAGCGCCGCGAGTTTTCCATAGGCCGCAGCCACTTCGCCCGGTTGAGGCGCGTTGGAGAGCAGTAGCCGTCCCAGCTTTTCGCGGGTTGTATTGATGGCCTGACGCGCCGGCGTATTGGCGCCCGATAAATCCCTGACGGGGATGGGACGCAGTTTATCCGCCCAGCGTTGGGGCAACCGCGAGAGATTGTCTTGCGTTTCGGCCAGCAGCGGCATGGGCGACGCCAGCAACAGACAGGCCGTGAGGATTGTGGCGACAAAAGATCTCATTGGGCTGCTTTGTGATGAACGATGATTGTTCGGTCAACCTTCTCCACGGGGACGGTTTGAACGCTGCCGTCCGGCCAGAAGATCTTGAGTGAGTCGACGCGTTCCTGCTCGCCCAGGCCAAACGTCTGGATCAGTTCGACCTGGGACAAATAGCCCCGGTTGGGCGTGACCTGGCGTCGTTGCGTTTGTCCATTGACCGTCAGTTCGATCCGGGCGCCAATCGCGTCGGGGTTCCCTGCCTTGTCTTTCAACTGGATGCGCAACCAGTGATGGCCTGTTTGCTGGTCGTTGCGAAACAGTTTGGCGGCCCGGCCATTTTGGGTGATCAGCACATCAAGGTCGCCGTCGTTGTCGATGTCGGCATAGGCCGAGGCCCGGCCAACGAGCGGCGTATCGAGGTCTCCGGCGTTTTCTATCCTGATGAACGGCTTTGTATCGGTTTGGCCTGAATTCCAGAAAAGCTGCGGACGCTGGGCAAAGTGCTGGCTGGACTGCACCTTGTTGATCTCCGGTTCGAGATGCCCGTTGGCTTGCAGAATATCGAGCCTGCCGTCGAGATCGACATCGAAAAACAGCATTCCGAACGTCAGCGCCAGGCGAGACTCCGGCCCGATGCCCGATATGACCGCTTCATCGGTAAACGGGGGATGACCGCCGGGGGAGACATAGAATGAGGTCATTTCATTGGCGAAATTGCCAATCGCGACGGCGACATCGTCGTTGTTATAGATCCAGGCGGTATCGATTCCCATCGCCCCCGTGGATTTCCCCGAGCTGGAGTAGGCAATGCCATCGTAGATGCCGGTTTCCTCGAACTTTCCATGGCCAAGGTTGTTGAACAGGAAGTTTCGCGCGGTGTCATTGGCGATGAAGATATCCAGGTCGCCATCGAGATTGTAATCGATCAGGCTCAATCCCAGCGCCTTGCCGACCGGCGCGCCCTGATCGTTGTTGACCTGCAAGCCGGCGGCCTTGCTCACCTCGATAAAATGTCCGTCGCCATCATTCCGGTAGAGGCGGTTGCGCACGCCTTCGAAATGGGTCGGCGCCCCGTAGGCGCGTCCCAGGCCGCTGAGCCGAAAATCGATTTCGAGATCGATGGACGGACTCCAGTGGACATAGTTCGTGACCAGCAGATCCAGATCGCCGTCCTGGTCATAGTCGAAAAAGGTCGCGCCGCTGCTCCACTCCCGGGGGGAACCGCCCACGCCCGCCTGACGGGTCACGTCAACGAACCGTCCCTGCCGGTTTTCGAGCAGGTGGTTCTCGTAAAGCGTATACAGGTATAGATCGGGCCATCCATCGCCGTTGTAGTCGCCCGCGGCGGCGCCCATGCCATGGGTGGTCAGATCCAGACCGGCCAGGCGGGAAACATCGGTGAAATGGCCCTGGCCGTCATTCTGGTACAGACGGGATGTGGGTTCGGGAGAGCGGGGGTTATCGGGCCAGTGATTGAAGTTAATCAGAAAAATATCCTGATCGCCGTCACGATTATAGTCGAAGAACAGCCCGCCCGAGCCCATGGTTTCCGGCAGCAATCGCTGACCGGTCGCGCCATTGAAATGCACGAAGTCGATACCGGCTTGCCGGGTGATATCGGTAAACCGAATGACCGGAGGAGAGCCGGGAGGCTGCTGCGCCGTGGTTGGCGCGATGATCGCTTCCGGGAACTGCCGGGATTGCTCGGCTGTCGGCTCTCCCTTGCCCAGCCAGTAGACGAAGCCGCCAATCCCAACCATTATCAGCAGAGCCAGCAGGGAAAACTGGAAGCCTCTGCGGATGCGGGCTTCCTGCTGGGCGACGGATCGATTTTTCTGCTCCATGGTTTCTTTCGAGAGTCTGTGGATTCCGGCGCGATAGAGTTTACGGGTATTGCCTCCATGATTGCCATTTCAGATCACGGCCAATTGATTTTTGTCATGTTGGGTGGTGGATCGAATATACTTCTTGCGGTCAAGAATACCCCGATCAGGGCGTGTAGATTTTCGTCGAGCAAGACGTAAAAACGCAGGCATAGTGGGGCTACGTCAAGTTTTTACAACGCAGCTATCGGCGAAAAGATGCGCGGCCTGATCGGGGTATTCTTGATCGCAAGAAGTATACAACGTCTTCTTGCGTATCCTACTATGACGGCATGGTGAATGATCACGAGGAAAGGGCGGCTGGGCTGGAAAAAACCGGTACGCACGCCAGTCCCCTGGCGCGCTGGATGCTAAGGGGGCGCAAGACCAGGCACTGGGTGAGAACGATCTACGCCTGGCAATCGATATTCAAACTGCGGAACGCCATGCGTCAGGGAATGACGCACAAGGATTATTACCAGGCGGGCAAGAGCGTCGATGGAATACACAAGATCGAGCCTGCAGGGAAGATTGTCAGTGAATTCACGTGTGAATCGCCGGATTGAGAACCACGGGGCGAGGGTTTCGGCCACCAGTCTCTCTGCAAACCCGCTGACTACAAGAACAGGGAGAGCGCATGTAGATTTCGACCGATTGGGAGCGCCGGCATCCCTGCGCGGACAAGCCTCAATCAGCCATCCCTGGCTGATTGCCCGAGTCGGCGCACCGTCGAGGCGGGAAGGGCGAAGGGGGAGGAAGAGCAAAAAAGCCTGACGGCTCGTCGGGCTGCGCCCGACATTGCCCCAGGATTGGATTTTCAGATTCAGCGTCATCGTAAGGAGCGCAAGAGGTATACTCCGCATTTTTCTCAGCGGGAGTTTTTTCATGGATATCCATTTGCAGGCGCCCACTCGCTTTACGATTTCGGATTTCGAAGACGAGGAACTGAACATCAGGGAAGACAGCCCGGCGCTCTATTTCAGCGCCCTGACGATGTGGGTCGCCGCTCTGGCGCGTTGCACATACGCCGTGCTGGAGATCTATGGTCACCGTTTTGGCGCGGATTCCCGGTCGGTGGAAATCGCCATGAGTTGGGAATACGCCGAGAATCCCACCCGATTCAGCAAGATCGAGATGGATATCTACTGGCCGACGTTGCCGGAAAAGCGGCGCAGCGCGGTGGAGCGGGCGGCGCAACATTGCACCATCCACAACACGATCCATGATTGCGTCGAGGTCGTTACGACAGTCCGGGTTGGTGAAGAGGGGTAATCTTCCGGGTCCTCGCTCCACTCAGCCCGGAATGACGAGCTCTACCCCCGTCATTACCGCGAACGCGAGGAATCGAGCGTAACGGCTTGGAATGACGAGAGGCGGGGCTCGGTCAGCCGCAAAAACAGAGGCTGAATTCGATGTCTTCTCCTGTTTGCCCGGCCCGCTGGGATGGGTCCTGGAGGTCGAAAAAACGCAGACTGATTCGCTGTCGACCGCAACTGATTTCAGGGTAGCTTTTCAACCGCGCGGGAACATGAATCTGGAGTAGCTGGTAGTTGTTGCTCGGCGGGAGGTTGGTCTGAAAATAGCCCTGTTTCGCGATATGCGATTGCGGTTCGCCAATATCGCGAATCTTGTCGAGCAACTTTGTGATGGCCTTGTTGATCTGAAAGTAGGGGAGAAGCCAGCGCAGCAGAACCCGTTGTCGATCGTCGTAAGGCTGGTTGAACCAGTAATGCGTGACTGGAAGGTCGAACGGGTTGATGCCGCCCGGCATGGCCAGGCGCTGGCGGATCAGGTTGAACAGGTAGTGGTTCTTCAGGTGGCTGCCCAGTTGCCCGGTCATTTCGTTGGCGATCTCCTGGCATTCAGTGAACACCGACAACTCGTCTTCAGGGAGACCGCGCGCGCCGAGTACGTTGGCTTGTCGCTCCGACTCGCGCAGCACCTCGCTCTTGAGGTCGACATGCATGGTGAGCTGATAGATGTCGCTGAGAGTCATCACGGCAGCCAGCGTGTCCGGCTGGCTGTCCTGCTGCACGTAGGCGTCGAACTGGGCCATGAGCTGCTCGAACCGCGAAAACAGGCGAAACGGCTTGGTGAGCGGGAATTCGTAGTGAATCAGATCAGTCACGTCTTTGTTGCTGGGTGGCCAGGCTGCGGGCGATATTGGAGGGTTCAAGCCATGGGTTGTTGAAATTCGGCCCCACGATCTGGAAAGACCAGCGTATTGTCATGATTATGCTGGCGGCCATTATAACAGACCCTGTCCGGATTGCGCATCGGCTGACAATTGTTGATGAATCGCGGCGACCCGGGGTTCCAGCGCTTCCAGCGGGCCGCTGTTGTCGATCAGATAATCGGCGCGCGATGCGCGTTCCTCGCGCGGCATCTGGCGCGCCAGGATGCGTTGCGCATCCTTGGCGGAGACGTGATCCCGGGCGACGACGCGTTCGATTTGCAGGGCCGTCGGAATATCCACCACGATGACCCGGTCCACCAGGTCGTCGAATCCCGATTCGAACAAGAGCGGGACGACAACGAGACACCAGGGCGCGCCCGCTGCTCTCAGGCTGTCGATTTCATGCTGAATCCTCCGCCGGATCGCGGGATGCAGGATGGACTCGAGGATGCGCAGTTGTTCGGGGTCGGAAAAGACGCGATGCCGGAGCCTGGCCCGATCCAGTTCTCCGCTGGCCGTGATCACCTCGTCTCCCCATTGCTTGCGGATCAGCTCGACAACCGGCTGACCGGGGGCGGTGAGTTCATGGCTGATGGCGTCCGCGTCGATGACGGGAACGCCCCGTTTGGCGAACAAGTCGGCGGCGGCGCTCTTGCCGCTGCCGATGCCGCCTGTCAGACCCGCGACGATCATCCGTTCAGTCCGCTGAAACGCAGGTAGAACCGGATCAGCTCATCTCCCCACAAGAACGCGATCCACCCCGCGACGGCGAGAAACGGACCAAACGGAATGGGTTGGCCCTGTTCATGCCGCCGAATGGCGATCATGGCGACGCCGATCGCGGCGCCGGCCACCGAGGAGAGGACGATCGTCACCGGCAACGCCGCCCAGCCCGCCCAGGCTCCAATGGCCGCCAGCAGTTTGAAGTCGCCGTAGCCCATGCCTTCCTTGCCGGTCAGCAGGCGGAACAAATGGTAAAGGCTCCACAGCGACAGGTAGCCGGCCACGGCGCCTAGCAGACTGGCCTCGTAGTCGACAAACAGGCCGACCAGGTTCGCCAGCAATCCGGCCCAGGTCAGCGGCAGCGTGATCTGATCGGGCA
>DRPO01000508.1 GCA_011330835.1 Gammaproteobacteria bacterium
CAGTCACGGTGGCGCTCCCAATAATCCTCTCTCCCCTTTGGGGGAGAGGGTTAGGGTGAGGGGGAAAACCGCATATCGGGATACAGGGTGCGATTACTTTTGCAACTATTGATACAACGCAGCTATCGACGAAAAGATGCGTGGCCTGAACGGGGTATTCTTGGGCGCGAGAGGTATACTGTGAACGTTTTCCACGATTGTCGGTCTGATGGCTCGTAAAGGAGGAAGGCGCTTGCATCAGCCCTCTCACGAATTCAAGAATCGTCCGTTTCGTCAGCGGCTGGGTTTCGCGCTGGCGGGCATTCGGGCGGTCTGGCGGCTGGAAAACAGCTTCCGCGCCCAGGTCGCGCTGGCGGCGGGCGCCATCCTGCTGTTCGCCCTGCTGGGCGTCGGCCCGTTGTGGTGGGCGCTGGCGATTCTGTGCATCGGCCTGGTGTTGGCGGGGGAACTGGCCAACTCGGCGGTCGAGGCGCTGGTCGATCATCTGCACCCCGAACAGCATCCGGAAATCGGCAAGGTCAAGGACATGCTGGCCGGCATGGTGCTGGTGCTCAGCATCGTCGCCGCGCTGGTCGCGTTGCTGGCTGTCGTCAGCGTCTGTTTATATACTTCTCGCGATCAAGAATACCCCATTCATGGCGCGCGTCTTTTCGCCGATAGCTGCGTTGCAAAAACTTGACGTAGCCCCACTATGCCTGCGTTTTTGCGCCTTGCTATCGACGAAAATCCACGCACCCTGAAAGGGGTATTCTTGAACGCGAGAAGTATATTGATTGACAGGTATAATTAATGTAACCACAATAAGTCATGTGGAAGTCGAGTACGATTCAGTCAAGAACGAAAAGAACGTTGCTCAAAGAGGCGTTTCTTTTGAACTGGCCAGGAAATTTGAAATCGATACAGCAGTTATCAGAATGGATGTTCGCAAGGACTATGGAGAGCTGCGTTTTAACGCGCTTGGCTATATCGGCAGCCGCTTGTATCACATGACGTTTACTGTTCGCGGAGATATTGTTCGCGTGATCAGCTTGAGAAAAGCGAACAAGAGAGAGGTGAATTATTATGCCAAAGCTTAAACCGGAGACCATTATCCCAACGGATGCCGAAGACGTGGAAATCAATCGACAGATTCAAGCCGACCCTGATGATTTTGAGTGGACGGAGGAAATGATTGCACAAGCAAAGCCCGCGTCCGAAATTCCCGAGCTACAGGGTGTGATAAAGACTCTCGGCAGACCCAAATCGCCAAACCCCAAGAAATCAGTCACGATCCGTCTGTCCCCTCAGGTGATTGAATACTTCAAGCGTGACGGAAAAGGATGGCAAACACGTCTGAACGGAGTGTTGGTAGAGTATGTTAAGACCCACTCGTCGTGACTGCGAATCGAGCAACTTGGGGACGCCGGATTTTGAGATCAGGAAAGGCGGAACAGGCGAACTCGGCGGTGCGCCGCGTTGCCGGCTGTCGTCAGCCTCTATACCTCTTGCGATTGAGAATACCCCATTCAGGGTGTGTGGATTTTCGTCGAGAGCAAGGCGTAAAAACGCAGGCATAGTGGGGCTACGTCAAGTTTTTACAACGCAGCTATCGGCGAAAAGATGCGCGCCCTGAATGGGGTATTCTCAATCGCAAGAGGTATATTTAACTTAAACAACAAAAAAACCGCATGGATATTTTACAAAGCATCATTCTCGGGCTGATCGAAGGCGTCACCGAATTCCTGCCCATTTCCTCCACCGGCCACCTGATCATCGCCAGCGACTGGCTCGGCCTGCCGCAGAGCGACGGCAACAAGGCGTTCGAGGTCATCATTCAGCTTGCCGCCATTCTTGCGGTAACGGCCAATTACGCGGACAAGTTCAATCCCCGCCATCTGCAATTGTGGATCAAGGTGTTGATCGCCTTTATCCCCATCGGCCTGGTGGGCTTGCTGTTCCATGACGAGATCAAGGCGCTGTTCTCGGTTGGCGTGGTGGCGACGATGTTCATCGTCGGCGGCGTGATCTTCCTGGCGGTGGAATATTATCTGATTGGTCGCCAACCGCGAACCCGCGAGCTGGAGGACATCAGCTACCGGCAGGCTGGCGTGATCGGGCTGGCGCAGGTCTTCGCCCTGATCCCCGGCACAAGCCGGGCTGGTTCGACCATCATCGGCGCGTTGTTGGTGGGGGTTAGTCGCAAGGCCAGCGCTGAATTCTCCTTCTTGCTGGCCTTGCCGGTCATGCTCGCCGCCAGCGGCCTGGACTTGCTCAAGCACTATCAGGATTTCACCGGCGCGCAGTTCTGGCCGCTGATGGTTGGCTTTGTCACCGCCTTCCTCGCGGCCTGGTTGGTCATGAAATGGTTGATCGCGTTTCTCAACCGTTTCACCTTCAATGCCTTCGGCGTGTACCGGATTCTTTTCGGCGCGGCCCTGCTGTTGCTGTATCGGGGGATGTAGCGCGGCGGATTCCCGCGTTCGCGGGAATGACGGTGAGGCCCCCTTTCGTCATTCTGGACTGAGCGCGGCGAAGACCCGGAATCCAGAACGGGTCAACATTCGCTGCGAATGATCTCGGAGAGTTCTTCGGTCTTTTGTTTCATCAGCGCGGGGGCGCCGCGCGATTCCACGTTCAGCCGCAATAGCGGTTCGGTATTGGAACCGCGCAGGTTGAAGCGGTACTGTTCGAATTCGAGGCTGACGCCGTCGGTTTCGTCACAGCGCAGCGCGTCGTTGACGTAGCGGGTCTTGAGGGTGGCGATGGCTTCGCGCGTGTCCTTGACGCGGAAGTTGATCTCGCCGCTGCAGGGGAAGGCGGCGATGCGTTCGCGCACCATGTCGCCCAGCGGCTTGCCGCCGCGGCTGACCCTTTCGGCGATCAGCAGCCAGGGGATCATGCCGCTATCGCAATAGGCGAAATCGCGGAAGTAGTGGTGTCCGCTCATTTCACCGCCGTAAACGGCGTCTTCCTTGCGCATGCGATCCTTGATGAAGGCGTGGCCGGTTTTGGATTCGATGGGTTCTCCGCCATGCTGGCGAACCACGTCGATGGTGTTCCACGTCAGGCGCACGTCATGAACGATGCGGGCGCCGGGATGTTTTTGCAGGAAGGCTTCAGCCAGCAGGCCGACGAGGTAATAGCCCTCGATGAACTGGCCATCGGCGTCCACCAGGAAGCAGCGATCGAAATCGCCGTCCCAGGACACGCCAAAGTCGGCGCCATGCTCTTTGACCGCCTCGATGGTCGCGTGGCGGTTTTCCTCCAGCAACGGGTTGGGTACGCCGTTGGGAAATGTCCCGTCCGGTTCGTGGCGGATCTTGATGAACTCGAAAGGCAACCGGGATTCCAGCGCGTCGATCACCAGCCCGGCGCCGCCATTGCCGGGATCGACGACGATCTTCAGCGGCTTGAGTCGGTCCACGTCGACGTAACCCAGCAGGTGGTTGATGTAGTCGCCGCGGAAGTCCAGCGGTTGCAGTGCGCCCGGATGGTTTCCGGCGGTGAGCCCGCCCCGGGCGACGAGATCGCGGATATCGTTCAATCCGGTGTCCGCGCTCAACGGTCGAGCGTTGGCGCGGACGAACTTCATGCCGTTGAATTCAATCGGGTTATGGCTGGCCGTGACCATGATCCCGCCATCCAGTTCGTAGTGGAAGGTCGAGAAATAGATTTCCTCGGTGCCGCACATTCCGATATCGAATACGTCCACGCCGGCGTCGAGCAGTCCCTGGCTGACGGTCCGCGCCAGCCCCGGACTGGTTTGCCGGATGTCGTATCCGACCGCGACCTTTCCGGGTTTCAATACCTGGGCGTAGGCGAGGCCGATCTGGTAGGCGATGTCTTCGTTGAGTTCTTCAGGCACCCGGCCTCTGACATCGTAGGCCTTGAACGCCGTGACGGTTTGTTCCATGTTGAGATTCCTCTGGTGGTGGTTCCATGCCGCGATTCCCTGGCGGCAGCGCAGCGCGAAGGATAGAGCAGAGTCTTATATCAGACCATGCCTGGTTCACAAAAATGGCTCCAGGCTGTGTGCCCGTGAACACTTGTTTGCATCTTTCGGACGCCGGCTCCGCTCAAAGTGGAAAACGCGCCGACTATCGACCAAAGCGACGATTGGCTTCTTTCTCTCCGACGGTCGCTTCGGGTGGGCGTCACGGTCCAGGATAGGGTGACTGGCCTAGAAGGGTCTTGTCGTAACGGACAATCGGGCGGCTCCGGACGGTAGTGTAAATCGGGGCTTACACTTAGGCGGTCAGCCTGTTCTCGTCGCGGTCAAGGGTTTCGGGAAGATGTTTGACGAATCTTGTAAAGCCGCTTTTACAGTCAGCTTGATGACGCCTGTCGCCATATTCCGGCCGTTGGTCGTCTGGAGCTCCAGTTTTCCTTTCAAACCAATGGCTTGAAAGCTTCTGGCATAGCCCCTGCAACAGTCAGGGCGTTCGGAAGTCATCCGTGAAGAACCGGGTCATGGCGATTCTGGTCAGCTCGGCGAACGATCGGAACATCCAGGCTCATACGCTTAGCGCCGGAATCAAGACAAGAATAACGAACGGCGCGACAACAACAATAATAAAACTGGAGAAAATCATGAAAAAAACTCTCATCTCATTGACTGTGATGCTGGCCATGGGCGCGGCGGCGCCTCTGATGGCCCAAGATGATGCGCTCAATGGCGATATCCTTGGCTCTGGACAAAAGAGCGGCGTGTTTACCGAAGGCGCGCTTTCAGGCATTACCAGCGCTCAGAAGGGTTCCAACAACGCCGTCACGCACGACTCATTCAACGCGTCTGTCAGCAATGGCTACAACGACGTGAACGCACACAACACCATGACTGTTGGCGAAGACGCCATCATCGCCAGCGCCAACGACCTGAACCAGGCCGTCGCCAGCAGCGACATGAACGACACGATCTCTGATAACAAGGTCAGCATCGACGGCGGTTTCAGCGAGGGCGCGTTGTCGCCGATCCTAAACGCTAACAAGTTAACCCGCACTGACGCCAACAGCCTGAACAGCGCGTTCAACAACTATGGCGGCGTCGCTTCCGCCCAGCAAAACATTGGCAGCGCCAGCTCGGTGACGCAGGCGATCGTTGTTCAGTCCAACGGCAGCATCTAGGCGCCGGTTCTCCTGAAAAAATAACAAGAATAAATACAGAGGAAAAGAAAAATGAAAAAAGTATTGCTTACAACCGCTATTGCCGTCGCCACGGGCATGAGCTTCTCAGCCGCCGCTGACGACTCACTGAACGGCAGCGCCAACGCCTCTGGCTCCAAGGCGGGCGTATTCACCGAAGGCGCGCTGTCTCCAGTCACGCTGACCGACAAGAACTCCTACAACAAGACTATCTCGGGTTCTTTCAATCCCCGGGTTCAGGAAGGCTTCAACGATGTCAACTCCGACAACTTGGTCAAAGTAGGCAAGGACGGCAACATCCTGTACGCCAACCGCGCGGATCAGGCTGTCGCCACGACGGATCTCGATTCGACCGTCAGCGGCAACAAGGTTTTGGTCACCGGTGGTTTTACCGAAGGCGCGCTGTCGCCGATCACCAATGGCGACGCCAGCACCTACAACACCAGCAACACCATCACGGGGTCGTTCTCCGGCGCCTCCGGCATCGCGATGGTCAGCCAGAACGCCGGGCACGCCACCAGCGTCCAGCAGTCCACTGTTGTTCAATCGAACTTCAAGCTGCAATAAGAGCGTTCCATGTTGCAGAAAAAGCGGGGCTTGCGCCCCGCTTTTTTTTGGGGCCTGTCTCTCCCCGTGTTATCGGGTTAACGCTGCCAAAGTATTTTTTGGCTTTCGAGCGGTATCGCAACGCCCGGGTGATGCGGGATGATGCGAACCGTGAAGTCGTTGAAATCGCGATC
>DRPO01000509.1 GCA_011330835.1 Gammaproteobacteria bacterium
CCCCCGACCGCATTTAGTCATGCGGAATCACACTGGAGGAGAGCTAACCATTTGCTAAGCAGCGCTATTAGATCCAAAACCCCGCCACAAAATCAAGACTCAAATCACAAATTCGCAACATTATTAATCGTTGCGTATATTCTCGCAACCGCGATAGCGCTCCCAATAGTCCCCTCGCCCCCTTTGGGGGAGGGGTTAGGGTGAGAGGGAAAACCGCATATCGGGATACAGGGCGCGAGTACTTTTACAACAATTGATATACCTCGGAGACGCGGATTGAAACGGTAACAAGACGCCCTATCCGCTGATCCGCGACCTCATTACTCCCGACTATCAGTTTTTTAGACAAACTTAACACTTTTCAAATACTTGATCTATTCCTGCAACGTTCGGCGACGTAGAATACACCTCTCGCGATCAAAGACACCGCTTGCGGCCTTGCTTTGCTCGACACCCGGACCGCGGCGAACAACGCCGGATGAAAACAGAGTTAATGGAGTTAGAACATGACCACCTGGCAAGCCAACCGCGTTGCGAACGCTCCGAAAACGGGTTCCCCCAACGACGATCCTCGTCAGTCCCCGGCTCACCCATCGACCAAGGCCCGCGCCAAAAAGGTCGCGCTCGTCACCAAATGCGTTCCGCCTTACCGCTACCCGGTGTTTCGCGCATTGCACGCCTCGACAAGATTCGCGACCCGATTTATCGCCAGCATGCCCTGGAGCTGGTCAGTGCCCGAGGCCCGCAAAACACTGGATCTGATCCGCTCCAGGGGGATTACCATCAATCGCAGCACCAAACACAAAAGTGTCAATGTCGAGCAGAAGGAGCCTGTTACGATCCCCCTGAGTCTGCCGCTGGATCTGCTGCGTTTTCGGCCCGACCTGATCATTTCGGGAAACATGGGCCCCGTCTCCCTGGCCAGCGTCCTCACCGCCCGCCTGATGCGCGTTCCCTTTGTCTTGTGGACGGAGGAGATCGCCACCACGGCGGGAGAGATTTCCCGAATCCAGAAAATCCTTCGCCGGATCATTCTGCCCCGCACAAACGCTTTTCTGGCCTGGGGCAAACCCGCGGTGGATTACATCGTATCCCAGGGATTCGATCCGGCGCGGGTCCACTACTGCGCCCAGGCGATCGACAACGACTGGTGGATCGCCCGCTCGCGGGCCGCCGACCGCGACGCCATCCGCCAGCAACTCGGACTCAAGGGCCGCGTCTTTCTGCTCACGGGACAACTCATCTCGCGCAAGGGATTCGACAAGCTAATGATGGCCTGGGCGAAACTGGATCCCCGCCATCAGGCGGAGAACGCCTTGCTGGTCGTCGGCAGCGGCGAGGATGAAGAGAAGCTGCGGCAACTCGCGCGCGATCTGGAAATACCCAACATCGTATTTACCGGCGGTAAATCTCACGACGAGCTGCCCGACATCTACTCCGCCGCGGACGTGCTGGTTTTCCCGTCACTGGTGGATGTCTGGGGAATGGTCGTCAACGAGGGCCTGGCCTGCGGTCTGCCGGTGCTGGCCTCGAAATACGCCGGCTCCAGTCAGGAATTGATCACGTCTCCGGAATACGGCGAGCAGATCGACCCGCTGGATATCGACTCGATGACCGCGACGCTGGGAAAATGGATGGAATGCGAGTTGCCGGACGCCGAAATCCTGCGAACGCATGTCCGCAAGATCAATTTCGGCGTCACGGTCAAGGCCTTCGAGGACGTGATCGAGCAACTCGGCTCCTGACGCGGTCAGAACCTCAGGCCAACCTTGGCGGTATAGCTTGTCAATCCGGCAAACGTATCGACCTCGAGCCCCAGATTGATCCCGAAATTGATGTTCAACCCGGCGAACAACCGGGTGTCATTCACCGTTTCGGCGGTCAGACCAGCCACGTTCCTGGGCGTCGATTCCGATCTGACCAGACCAACGCCCGCGTAAGGCGTCAACATGACAAACCCTTTGGAAATCGAGACGTCCACGGCGGTGTTTTTCACATCCAGTTCATCGATTCCGCTCAGCTTGCTGTAGCTCAGCCGGGCCGCCACCGCCGGCGTCGCGACCCCGCCGCCAATGAACGCCCACTTGACTTCCGCGCCGATCAGATTGGCGCTGATTTCAGGTACCGCCGTATAGGAAGCGCCAATATCGATATTGAACGGCAAACCTTTCTGCAACTGGAGTCGCGGCAACGGCAGCATCGACATATTCCAGTCGGCGGCGCCATTGGCGATTTCAAAAACCTGCTCGTCGATCTCCGTCGCGGAAACCGAAAGCGACGCATCAAAACCCAGCACCCCCAAAGGCTCGGCGGGAGAAACCGCCTTGTAAACCGTTGCCGCCCCCAGATTTTCCGCCAGGCTTCGGAACTGCGACTGCGCCAGCGCATTGATCGAGTCCAGATCGCTGGCCGAAGCGGAAGCGCAGCCCAAAGCCAGCATCGCGGGAAGAATTTTGTTGAATTTCATGAATAGTCCCTTATTAATCATCTAGTTGAAAGGCATCCCTGTTGTCGGAAAAGCCCGTTGAAGACGGAGATTATACCCTGAAGCGTTCGCGATGTGCGGCGCGGATCGACAAGCCATCAGGCATTTTCCCTCAAGCGCCGGTCGCCTTCATCTTCGAACACTGGATCCCGGCTTTCGCCGGGATGACGAGTTCGGAGTTGCCGGAACGACGGTTTTCACGACTTGAACAGCAGATGCACGTAGCGGGCAATGCCGCGATAGGGATCCTGCCGCCCCAGCATCAATTCCGCTTCGATCACATCCTCCTCGGTCATCTGGTGCCCCGTGCGCTCGCAGGCATAATCGACAAAACAGCGCACGCCGCTGTGACGGATCAGCGTCAACCCCCGCGCCTCTCCCCAGGCGAGCATCCACGCCGGATCCTGGGGATGGGTTGGCGTCAGGCTTTTCTTCCAGCCTTTCAAGTAGCCGCGCAAGACCTTGTCGAGATTGCCCAGCATGAGGCTGCGCATGACGAGCCCATGACGGTTATAGAACAACAACGACAAACCGCCGCCCGGATTCAGCAGAGTCAGCGCGTGATCGAGCGCCGCTTCCGGATCCGCCATCCATTCCAGGACGCCGTGCAACAGGATCAGATCGAACCCGCCGTATTCAGCGCGAGTCAGCGCCTGCATCGGCGCGCACACCAGTGAAACCGGCGCGTCGGGCGCCTCGCGGGCGAAGGTCTCGCGCGCCCGCGCCAGCATGGTTTCGGAAATGTCACAGGCCACGACCTCGCGCCCCCGCGCGGCGAACCCGGCGGAGAAAACCGCCGTTCCGCAGCCCGCATCCAGGATTCTCGCCGGCGCATCGCCGGGCAACGCTTCAAGATCACGTTCCAGCACAAGCAAACGCAAGCGCCCCTTCAGACCACCATAGATCGATTTCTCAAACTTGTCCGCCAGGTCGTCGAAATTCCGGTCTTCGGTCGGTTTCGGAGGAATGGGCAATTCTCGAGTCATTCGCGGAACGCTCCCGGAATCTCGTCACCTTTAGACCAGCAAGCCATCAACTCACCCAGACTATCGACATCCCAGTCCGGAGCGACGCCCGCGGGCAGCGGATCCGAGGGCGCGAAACGTCCGGTGCGCACCAGCGCCGTCCGCATGCCGAGTCGCTGGGCGCCCAGGATATCCGTATCCGGACGATCCCCCACCATGACGCAATCGCCTGGTTCAACGCCCAGACGCGCCAGCGCCATCCGGAACAACGCCGGCTCCGGCTTGCCGATCACCACCGGCTCGACGCCCGTCGCCACGCTGAAAGGCGCCGCCAGCGCCCCGCCGCCCGGCAACACGAGCCGCCGACCGTTCACCACCGAGTCCACCGTCACATCCGGATTGGTGCTCACCAGACCCGCTCCGCGCCCCAACACCAGATTGATACCGGTCGTCAGCGAGTCGTAATCCAGCCCCCGGCCCTCGCCAATGACCACATAGTCCGCCCGTTCTGAATCCTCGCTACCCACCTTCGCCAGCGCCACATGCAGTCCCTCGCCGCCAACCGCGAAATAGCGAAACCCCGGCTTCTCTCGGGACAGCCACTCGGCGGTCGCCTCAGCCGATGTCACGATGCGGTCGGGATCGGGAAACCCCAGACCCAGCCGCCGCAGTTTCTCCGCCAGCCTCTGCGGGGTTGAAACCGGATTATTGGTCACAAACCCATGCGGCATCGGCGCGATGAAGCGCATGAATTCAGCCGCATCGGGCAGCGCCCGCTCTCCATGAAACAACACCCCGTCCATATCGAGCAACACGGCTTTCAATGCGGGAGATTCAGCCGACCCGACGGGCATTAGCGCGACGAGGGCTCCACCAGCATCTTGTGGCGACGGACATGTTCGGACTCCATGAAATCCATCATCGCCAGCGCCGCGGTCTCAATCCGTTCCGCCTGATGGGGATAGGCCGCCAACTGTTCCTGCTTCCAGTCATTCAGCGCCGCCTTGAGTGTGGAAATATGGAAAGCGTAGATGGAATCGCTCATGATTAGAGATGACTCTGATGCCTCGGGCGGAGAATGATACCGCGCCCTACCCGAATCAACATGAAATTCGCTGAAGACAATCTATCCGCCGAAAACAGGATCACCCGCTATGGCAGCGGCTTCATCGAAGTCGGCCAGCAGCGTTTTGAACACGGCATCCTGGTGTTTCCCGACACGGCGGTGCGCCGCTGGAACTGCGCCAGCATCGACCAGGCCAGCCAGGAAAATCTGCGGGAAATCATCGACTACCAGCCCGAACTGGTGCTGATCGGCAGCGGCGAGACTTTCGGCTTCCCCGATTTCGCGCTGCAAGCCTGGCTGCAACAGCGCCGCATCGGCTGCGAGGTCATGGACTCCGCCGCCGCCTGCCGAACCTTCAACGTGCTCGTCTCGGAGCAACGCAACGTGGCCGCCGCCCTGCTGCTACCGTGACAACAGCGCGTCGCCGGACAGACCGCGATTGACCAGAATATTGCGCAACCGCCGCAGCGCCTCCATCTGGATCTGGCGCACCCGCTCGCGCGTCACGCCCAACTCATTGCCCACCTGCTCCAGCGTCGCCGCCTCGAACCCGTGCAGCCCAAACCGGCGCACGATCACCTCGCTCTGCTTCTCGTCCAGCTCCGCCAGCCAGGAATCGACCATCGAGATAATGTTCTTGTCCTGAAGAAACTCGTCCGGCTCCGGAAACACGTCATCCGGCACCATCTCCATCACGGAGCGGTCATTGCTCTCACTGACGGGCAAATCCAGCGACGTCGCCCGTTCGCTCAGGTCGAGCAGCTTCTCGACCTCCTTGAGCGGCTTGCCCATCTCCCGCGCCACTTCCTCGACCGAGGGCTCCCGGTCGAGCTTCTTGGTCAGCTCGCGGTTGGTTTTCAAAAAGGAATTGAGCGCCTTGATGACATGGATCGGCAAACGGATCGTGCGCGTCTGGTTCATCAACCCTCGCTCGATGGTCTGCCGGATCCACCAGGTCGCATAGGTGGAAAAGCGGAAACCCCGTTCGGGATCGAATTTCTCGACCGCCCGAATCAACCCGAGATTGCCCTCCTCGATCAGATCCAGCAACGACAACCCGCGATTCATGTAACGCCGCGCAATTTTGACGACCAGGCGCAGATTGCAGACGATCATCTTCTTGCGCGCCTCCTCGTCGCCATCCCGGGCCAGGCGACCGTAGCGCACCTCCTCCTCCGGCGTCAGCAGTGGAGAAAACTCGATTTCCTTGAGATACAGCTGCGTTGCGTCCAGCTCCCGGAGAGAGACCTGCGTGGTGGCGGGAGACGCTGGTTTCTTTTCACCGCCCCCTTTTGGATTGTTATGCTCCTCCATTCGCACCCCTGGGTGAGATGACTAATGGCCGAACATTATCCAAGAACCGGGCCTGATAGTCCACCCCGGCGCGCACCAACAGAAACAAAAATGCGATGTTAAGCCTATGAATTTTGCGACATTTGCCTCTTGTTTTTTTTCTACAAACATTCGCGCAAAAGCGACAACTCAACTGGCGAATAGTTCAAAACCATAACCGCGCAACAGCCTGTAAACTCGCCCATTGAGCGGCAAAACCTTGAAAACAGGCCACTCACGGTCGAGGCTCCCCGTTCAGGACGCCTGGTTTTGGCGTCAAACGACCTCCGTCCCCCATTCCACCAGAATCGCCACCGCGCCAATCGCAATCGCCAGGGCGCCATACAGCAGATGGCCATAGGTCAACAGCAGCAAGCCGTTGATAGCCAGGGATGCGCCCAGGAAATAAAGCGTCAGCCCCGGCACGAGATCCCTGCGTTTGCCGCGAACGCCCGACACAATCAGGCTGACGCCGGCGATCAACAGGCTAACGGCGAATACCGCCCACATCGCCTGGAACAGCGCCTGGTGGGAGAAAAACGTCAATTCGCCCTCGGCGAGACGAGGCAGCAGAAACGCCAGCATGGTGGAGATTCTCAGCACGGCGGCCGCGCCAAGAATGGCAAGAATGGCTCCCAGCAAGGTAATCGCCGGACGGCTGGAAGACTTTTGCGGATCGGCAACCCGGGTGGACATGAATAGCTCCTGAGGTTGTTACTGTTTTCCACGGAGTGTAGCCGATTTGAAGCCAGTTCGCCGGTTTCCAGATCC
>DRPO01000510.1 GCA_011330835.1 Gammaproteobacteria bacterium
ACCCTACAAATAGTTATGTTTAAATAATCACCAGTTCCGCGCGCAAGGCGCCCGCCTGCTTGAGCGCTTCGAGGATCGCGACCAGATCGCCCGGCGCGGCGCCGACCTGATTGATGGCCTGAACGATTTCATTCAGCGTGACGCCGCGCTTGAACTCGAACATGCGGTTGGATTCCTGGCTGACATCGATATTCGAGCGTGGAACCACCCTGGTTTCGCCCCTGGAAAAGCCTTCCGGTTGGCTGATGATCGGGTCGGCGGTAATGGATACCGTCAGGCTACCGTGGCTGACGGCGGCGGGCATGACGGTGACATGCGAGCCAATCACGACGGTCCCGGTGCGCGAGTTGACGACGATTCGGGCTGGCGCGTCGCCGGGGTCGACTTCCAGGTTTTCCAGCATTGACATCAACGTGACGCGCTGACTGGGATCGCTTGGCGCGGCGATCTTGATGGAGACGGCGTCGATGGCGCTGGCGGCGCCCGCCCCAAACTTGTCATTGATCGCCTTGGCCAGGCGTTGCGCGGTGGTGAAATCCGGTCGGTGCAGGTTCAGCACCAGTTGATCGGTCATGTTGAAGGCGTTGTTGACCACGCGCTCGACGGTGGCCCCGTTGGGAATGCGGCCAACGCTGGGAATATTGATCACAATACTGGATCCATCCCCACCATCGACGCCAAGTCCGCCGACCACCAGTTCCCCTTGAGCGATGGCGTAGACCTGACCGTCCGCGCCCTTGAGCGGCGACATCAGCAGGCTGCCGCCGCGCAGGCTTTTGGCGTTGCCCAGCGAGGAGACGGTCACGTCGATGGTCTGCCCGGGCTTGGCGAACGGCGGTAGCGTGGCCTGGATCGAGACCGCCGCGACGTTCTTCAATTGCGGATTGATATTGGGCGGAATGGTGACGCCGTATTGCGCCAGCATGCTTTTCAGGCTTTGCAGCGTGAAAGGCGTTTGTCCGGTCTTGTCGCCCGTGCCATTGAGGCCGACCACCAGACCATAGCCCAGCAACTGATTGTCGCGGACGCCGGCGATGGAGGCGAGATCCTTGATGCGCTCGGCGTACGCTGGGGAAAGGCCGCACAGCAAGGCCAGCGCCAGCGCTGCCGTGCGCGTTGCGGTTTGCAGGCTTGCCCGCCATTTTCGCGGCAAGACGATGTTATTAGTCGCAGCCACGGTGGCGCGTCGAATCCAGCCGCCCACCGACAAAAACGTAGGGTGCATTTTATGCGCCGCATTGATCGCGGATACTTCGCGGTGGTTGATATTGAACCATTTCACCACAGAGGA
Source organism: Gammaproteobacteria bacterium (assembly GCA_011330835.1). Lineage (GTDB taxonomy): Bacteria > Pseudomonadota > Gammaproteobacteria > UWMA-0217 > UWMA-0217 > HyVt-560. Next base: position 1,292 of record DRPO01000510.1, read on the forward strand.
CACAGAGTTCACGGAGTGTTCAACTCGAAAGCGGTTGCCGCGTTCAGACAATCCGGATGCCGCTGACTTTCCCCTTTTTGACTCTGTGTTCTCTGTGGTAAAAACGAACCATACCCGCGTCTTTGCAACGCGGGTACTTTTTTTATGACTATTGATAAAAGCGTTTCTAAACATCGTTATTTCCTTTATCAGTAAGGCCAGAGCGGGGAATGGAAAAAGCGGGTCAGCCATCCGGCCCGGTTGCTGTCCGCGATCATGCCCTTGCCCTTGTATTCGATTTTCGTGTCCGCGACCTTGTAGGAGGGAATGGAGTTCTTCGCCGAAATATCCTGAGGACGGACAATGCCGGTAATGCGGATTACCTCGGAGCCCTGGTTGAGCGTCAGCAGCTTTTCTCCCCTTACGCGCAGATTGCCGTTGGGCAGCACCTGGACAACATGAACCGTGATATTGCCGTTGAGGCTGTTGCTCTGGTTGCTGCCGCCTTCGCCGCTGAACGAGGTGTCGCCCTTGACCTCGGCATCGAGTATTTTCGCGCCGCCGGCGCTGACGCTACGACCGAACAATTTCGGAACCGACATCGAGACGCTGGATTTCTTGGCGGCTTCGGTGCTGGCCTTCTTGCTGGCGGCGGTTTTCTCCTCCAGCAGGATCGTCAGGATATCGCCCACCCGGCGGGCCCTGAAGTCTTCGAACAAAAAACGGCTGGTGGCCGGCGAGTAGATCGACCCGGTCGCGGCTTGCTGGCGGGGATCCGGCCTGGGCGCCGGCGGCGGAACCGGGGGAATATAGGAAGGATCGCGAAGTGGCTGGTTATACACCACGCAGCCGGGGGCGACGCCAACAACCAGAGCCAGCGTCGTCAGTCGGGTCAGACGAGTAAACATTGGATTCATGATATCGCGGATCGTTCGGATCAGAGGTTGTTGTTGACATACTGGAGCATGCCGTCGGTGGTCGAAATAGCCTTGGAGTTCAGCTCGTAGGCGCGTTGGGTTTCGATCATGCTGACCAGTTCCTCGACCACGTTGACGTTGGAGGTCTCCAGCGAGCCTTGCAGCAGTGTTCCGAGTCCGGATTGCCCGGGCGTTCCAGCCTGGGGCGAACCGCTGGACGCCGTCTCTATGAACAGGTTGGAGCCAATGGCCTGCAGGCCGCCGGGGTTGACGAAGTCGGTGAGCTGAAGCGTGCCGATCTGGGTGGGTTCGGTCGTTCCGGCAACCACGGCGGAGACCGTGCCATCCACGCCGATGGTAATGCTCTTGGCGTTTTGCGGCACGGTCAGCCCGGGCTGGAGCGGGTAGCCGGAGGAGGTGACGATCTGAGCCTGGGCATTGAGATGAAAGGCGCCGTCACGGGTATAGGCCGTGCTGCCGTCAGGCATCAGGATTTCGAAAAATCCGCGCCCCTGGATGGCGACATCCAGCGAATTGTCGGTCTGGGTCAGGCCGCCCTGGGTGAACAGCTTTTCGGTGGCGACGATCCGCACGCCGGTGCCGACATTCAGCCCCGAGGGCAACTGGGTCTCCTGCGAGGATTGCGCGCCGACCTGGCGAACGTTCTGGTAGACGAGATCCTCGAAAAGCGCCCGGTCGCGCTTGAATCCGGTGGTGTTGGCGTTGGCGAGGTTGTTGGAAATGACCGCCATTCGGGTTTGCTGGGCGTCCAGCCCGGTTTTTGCGCTCCAAAGTGCTCTGTTCATTGTTCAAAATCCTTTTGTTGACTGTCCTGGTTTCAGCATTGCGTGCTCCCTTGGTTCCGGTGGGTGAGCGGTATGATTTTTTCACCACAGAGACACAGAGGACACAGAGGTTTTATATTGCTGTCCCGTATTTCTCATCGGTTCTCTCTGTGTTCTCTGTGTCTCTGTGGTGAAAACATTCCATCACCCCAGTCGCGACGGTGGCCGCCGACGTGTCTATCTCCCGGGCCTGTTTGAGAATGTCGACGTGCATTTCAAACTGGCTCGTCAGCTGTAGGGTGGATCAAGGAGCGAAGCGACGGATCCACCGGATATACCCGTAACTGGTGGATCCGCTTCGCTTGATCCACCCTACGCGGATCAATGGTTCGCTAATAAAACGGCATTACGCGCTCCCTTGGTTCCGGTGGGTGAGCGGTGTGATTGTTTCACCACAGAGACACAGAGGACACAGAGGTTTTATATTGCCGTCGCGTATTTCTCATCGGTTCTCTGTGTTCTCTGTGTCTCTGTGGTGAAAACAATTCCATCACCCCAGTCGTGCGACGGTGGCCGCTGATGTGTCCATTTCCTGGGCCTGTTTGAGAATGTTGACGTGCATTTCAAACTGGCGCGCCAGTTCGATCATGTTGACCATGGCCTCAATCGGGTTGACGTTGCTGGTTTCGATCATGCCGGTTTCCAGTTTGATGCTGGCGTCCGGGTCGGCGTCTTCCCCGCTGGTCAGGCGGAAGAGGCCCGAGCGGGTTTTTTCCAGATCCAGGGTGTTCGGCTTGACCAGCTTGATGCGGTCGATCACCGCCATGGAAGCGGCGGACTGTCCCAGTGGTTTGATGGAGATCGTGCCGTCGCGACCGATATCGAGTTTTTCGTAAGGCGGAATGGCGATCGGGCCGCCATTGCCCATCACGGGGTAGCCCGCGCCGTTTTCGAGCACGCCGCCGGGCGAGATCCGCAGGTCGCCGCGCCGCGTGTAGGATTCGTTGCCGTCCTTGTCCTGAACCGCGATAAAGCCTTCGCCGCCAATGGCGATATCGAGCTCGTTTCCGGTGGTGATCAATTGCCCCTGGGCAAAATCCACACCGGCGCGATTGTCCTGGACGTAGACCCGGCTCGGCTGGCCCGGGCCATACATCGGTTTGCTGCGAAACGCATCCAGATCGGCGCGAAAGCCGGT
>DRPO01000511.1 GCA_011330835.1 Gammaproteobacteria bacterium
AGCATAATCTCTGAAAACCCTTCTACACAAAAAAATGCAAATCTGGATAGTGCGCCCTGAAGTGATGTAAATTTGATGTTAGTGCGGGTGGAGCAGGGCCTTGCTTAGCTCGGGCCGGGCGCCCACGGGGGGCCAGGCGGCCATGGATTTTCTTCGGTAGGGTTTGGGCCGCAACTTGGGCTACCGATCAGGGAAACCACCCATCAGCATTTCAGAAATGGCAACCGCCTTTGGAGAGCTTGAAGCATGACAATCCCGCAGGGCGTGAGATACTAATGGAATGCACCGTTCGTAGACGGACGGAAACCAATTTTAGAGGACGATAGATGGCAATTAGTCAACAGAACCAGGTTCAAATCGAAAATGTCGCCAACGAAGCCCTGGATACCTTTGCCAAGGTGGCCGAGGCCGCTCAGTCGAAGTTGAATTCTTCCGCGCAAGGTGTCACCCCGACGAATGTCGCTGTCAACAACACCTTCACCGGGACAGAGGCCGTAAAAACCCAATCAAACATTTCGGTTGAAATCCAGGAAGGTTATGCGCGCCTGTGCAAAGAACCGGCAATTGCGCGTGTAGTTGTCGAGGATGACAGTGGTGTTCGGCACACATACTACTACTGTAGAAAATACACGGTCACGTTACACAATACGAATATCAAGCTGGCTAGCTATTTATCGCCGAGCCGGGTCGCCCGTCTCCCCTCATTGCCCGTCGGCGAGATAGAAACGATAACGCTGGGTGGCAAGGACGTTGAAGTCGAAGTCATTGAAGTTGCCCGTTTTCATCCAGAATATTCGAACGCCGAATGGGACGCCCGCAATTCATCGTTTGACGGAGAATCTTACGGACCAATCACGGTCGAATCTCTTCGCGCGTTACTGAAAAAATCAGCTGGGGATGATATCGATGAAAGCCTGCTCGACAGCCTTCTGAACGAAGAAACAGATGAAGGGCTGATCGTTGAGGGGCTGCGCCGCAATGTCATCAAGAAAATGGGCCTGCGCGACCAACCCATTCTCGACCAGTATCAGGATGAAATCTTCCGATTGCCACTCGACAGCCAACTTCTGATCCTCGGCGCGCCCGGGACAGGAAAAACCACGACATTAATCCGGCGTCTCGGGCAGAAGCTTGATATTGATTTCCTTGACGAGAACGAAAAGCGCCTTGTCCAGGCTGACAATCCCACCGGGCGGCAGCGTCATTCCGAAAGCTGGGTCATGTTCACGCCGACAGAGCTCCTGAAGCTTTATGTCAAGGAAGCATTCGCCAAGGAGGGCGTTGCGGCACCAGATGATCGAATTCGCACCTGGACGTCGTTCAGGGATAATCTGGCTCGAAACCAGTTCAAAATCTTGCGCTCCGCGACCAGCAATAGTGGCTTCAGAATGGACCCGGCGAGGCCAGCAGGAACCCTCGCACCGGACACCATAATTCGCCAAACTGTCTTTTTCGAGGATTTCGACAATTGGCAAAGAGAGGCCTTCATACAGGAAATGAATGATGCCGCTCGAAAACTTGGTAAGCATTCTTCGCCCGAAATCTCGAATTTCGGTGACCGTGCCATCCGCCTCATCGAGAAATCCGGAACGTCGCCACGCCCGAGTCTTTTCGCTGATTTGCTTGGACTATCAGGAGAAATCCAGACCACGCTCGGTCGTATGAAAGAAGAGTCCGATAAGCTCATTCGAAGCACGCTCAACCTTCAGGTCAACAAGGATCGGCAGTTTTTGGATGATCTGGCGAAATTTCTTGAAAGCCTTGTCGAGTCTGACGAAGAGCCGGAGGATCAGGAAGCGGACGATGAGGATAGCGAAAACACACCCAGGTTTGGCCGCCAGGCTGCTTTCACCCGGTATTTCCAAGCTGTACGTGCTGTATCCAGATCCAAGGCTGGCAAGCGAAAAATCTCGCCCAAAAGCAACACCGGGAAAATTCTTGATTGGATCGGGGACAGATTACCACAGGATTCCGATCTGCTTACTATCGGCGAGAGTCTGGTCGTACAATTCGCCCTCAGATGGTTCGCCAATCCGGTGAGGAGATATGTCGATGGCACACCGGGTCGGTATCGGCAGTTCCGCCGCTTGCGCCAGACGGAAAATCGCTGGTTCAGCCAAAAGGATTTCAACCGCTCCGACCTGCACCCGATTGAAGTCGACGCGATTTTGCTGGCCATGCTGCAAATCTCGGACGAGATCGTCACTGGCCCCCGTATCCTGAGCGATTCCGAAGGTCCTGTCCAAGCCATCGTGGAAAGAATGGAAGACCTGTATCAGACACAGGTTCTCGTCGATGAGGTCACCGATTTTTCACCTTTGCAATTGGCCTGTATGGCAAAGTTGGCACGCCCCGGAATTCGTTCGTTTTTCGCCTGCGGTGATTTCAATCAACGCGTAACGAGTTGGGGGACCCGAACACAAACGGATATGGATTGGGCACTTCCGAAAATCCAAACTCGGGAAATCACTGTCGCATACCGCCAAACTCGCAATCTCCATGATTTCGCCCGGAAAATCGTCGAGGTATCCGGCGAGACTTCTGCTGAAGTAATTCTCCCCGAATATGCCGAAAATGAAGGGGTGCCGCCGCTTTTGGCTGTCGGCATGGATAATTTGGAGCGCACGTCCAAATGGCTGGGAGAGCGGATCAAGGAAATCGAGCGATCCCTGCACGATCTGCCTTCCATCGCTATCTTGGTTAATTCGGAAGCTGAAGTTCTGCCAGTCGCCGAACGCCTTGGTGGTGTATTGTCCGATTTGAACATTCGGGTTGTTCCATGCCCCAATGGGCAAGTACGGGGAAATGAAAGTGAAGTCAGGGTATTTTCTGTTGAGCACATCAAGGGGCTCGAATTCGAGGCAGTTTTCTTCGTCGGTCTGGATCGCCTAGCCGAACAACATCCGGATCTATTCGACAAATATCTGTACGTCGGCGCGACACGCGCAGCCACATATCTCGGGTTGACGTGCGAAACCGATCTTCCGGAACCCATGAATGGTTTGGCAGATCTGTTTGGCGATAGCTGGGCGTAAGCGCTGAGGGTACACGAACCGAATCATACAGCTACGATCATGCGTTAAACGGCTGCAGAAATACCTTCGCCGGAAAGGTGGTATTCGATATCTTCTTCAATCAAAGCTGTTCCGTCCCCTGGCTGAGAATGCTCAGGTAATCGCCATAAACGAACATTCGGCCGCGTTGTTTTCCGGTCACTTCCCGCACGATTCCGAGATCCTGCAGGTGCTGGATGGATTTTGCGATGGTCGGGGGTGAAATGTTCAGCCTTTGCGCTGCGGCAGGGATGCCGATGATCGGCTTCTGCTGAAGCAGCTGGTGGACCCGAAGCGCGGATGCGGCGGGGCGGCCGAGCTCTTCGATCCGATGTCGGTCAGCTTCGAACAGGGCGAGGATCTCGCGCGCTGCCTCGGACGCTTGCAGGGATGTCTCCGCAATGCCTTCGAGGAAGAACTCCAGCCAGGTTTCCCAGTCCCCTTGTTCTCTGACCTGCTGAAGCAGGTCATAGTACTGGCGTCGGTGGGTCTTGAAATAGAGGCTGAGATAAAGGATCGGCTCCTTCAGGATCCCCTGCGCGCAGAGCAGGAAAGTGATCAGAAGCCTTCCGAGGCGCCCATTTCCATCAAGAAACGGATGGATCGTTTCGAACTGGACGTGGACGAGTCCGGCCTTGATGAGGGTCGGTATTTCTGGAGTGTCAGCGTGAATGAACGATTCTATGTCCGACATCAGATCCAGGATGCGATCGGGCGGAGGCGGGACGAAGAGCGCATTTCCAGGCCTTGTTCCGCCGATCCAGTTCTGCGAGCGCCGGAATTCGCCTGGCTGCTTCGTACTCCCCCGGCCTTTTTCCAGAAGTATGGCGTGGATTTCGCGGATCAGGCGCAGGGAAATGGGAAAACCCTCGCGGATCCTGTCCAGGCCATGTTTCATGGCCGCGACATAGTTGGAAACCTCCTGAACATCATCGGTTGGCGCGCCGGGCCGTGGCGACCAGTCGCTGGTGCGCGCCTGCGGTCTGCAGCCGATCCCCGAAAGCGCGACCCGGCTGGTGGGCGCGCGCGATCTGGATACGCAGGAGGAAATCGTGCTGAAGCGGTCGCAGGTCGTGCGGCTGGAGCTGCACCAGATCGCCCGCCTCGGGACGCAATGGCCGGTTCACTTGCATATGGATAACGACGTGCTGGATGCCGCGGTGGTGCCGGCCTGCAGCGCGTTTGCCCGCAACACGACGATTGCCGCGCTGTCCTTCAGCGGCTGGAACGGGTGCTTGCCCGGTGCCGGGCGCACGGCGGATGCCTGCCGGTCGCTGCTGGAGACGGTCGTGCGCGCCGCGCGTGATCCGGAG
>DRPO01000512.1 GCA_011330835.1 Gammaproteobacteria bacterium
ATTCCGGTCATGGATCTACTGCCGGAAGCCGGACAGCCCGCCCTGAAGGCCCTGCTCAAGGCGCAGAAAAATAACGAGACGCCCCGTTCGATGGCGCTGGAGCTGGCCGATGGCGAGGCCTGGATGCTCAAGGGTGCGCCGATCGTCTTCGACGGGTTGCCCTGCGTCCAGATTACGCTCAGCCGACCGGGCGTGGAGCATCACGACGAGAGCGCCAGCCATCTCGACAATCTGGTGATATTCGATGTCGCCAGCGGTTTGTACAGCCGCACGCATTTCATCAACCAGGTCGAGCAGTCGGGGGCGGAGTCTCACGGCGTCGTCGAAGGCGTCCGTCAAGCGGTAATACTCATTTTTCTGGACAATTTCGATGAAATCGCGACCCGTTCGGGGCTGACGGTCGCCGAAGGGGTCTATGCCGAAGTGGGGCGGCGGATCAAGTCGTTGCTGGCGGTCGATGAGCTGCTCTGCCGCTACGATCAATCGACCTTCGGGCTCCTGATCAGTTGTACCGATGGCGATTCGCTCAACGCCCTGACCGGGCGTTTGGTGGACGTTTTGAATGGGCAGGATTTCCAGGCCGCGGGGACCGAAGTGGAATGCCGGTTCCGGGCCGGGGCCGCGTTGCTGGGCGATTGCAGCGCTTTCGAGGCGCTGACCCGGGCCGCCGACGCGGCGAAATCCGAGGAAGATCGGACAACGGCCACACGCATAGAAACGCCTCTTGCGTCTTCAGAGTCCACCGTCGAGGAAGAGCCGCTGGACGTCCAGGCGAGTATTGACGCCAACTGGGCGGCGCAGATCAGGGAAGCGTTACGGAAAGATCGATTCCGCCTGAGATTTCACTCGCTGTTCCCGGTCAACGGAGACAATCGCAAGCGCTATCGCGTTTCGCTGTTGATGACCACGGTTCACAATGGCGATATCGATGAATCATCATTTCTCCCCAGCGCTCGCCGCAAGGGGCTCGCGTCCGTGCTGGATCGCTGGTTGCTGGAAAATCTGCTCGATGAGGTGCGGCGGCGGTTTCCCGGCAAGGAGGTTCCCCGGTTGTTTGTGCAATTGTCCGACGAATCGATGTTCTCCAACGATTCCAACGGATGGATTCTGGACTACATACAGCGAACGCCCGCATTGATGGGAAAACTGGTGATCGAGTTTGAATTGAGGGCCGTGGCCAATCACTTGCACGATGCCCGCCAGATCATCGATGCGCTAAGGCCGCTCGGGTGCCAGTTCTCGATCAAGCAGACGCCCGACTTTCAGGACCCGTTTCCCGCGCTCGCTTTCGTGCGTCCCCGCTATCTGACGCTCGACCCGGAACTTACCGGCTCCGCCAACGACGATGACGACACCAGCGCGACGGTCGCCACGCTGGCTGAGCGCGCTCACGCCAGCGGCATGAGGGTGATTGCCGTGCGGGTAAAGAACGTCAACCAGTTCTTTCGGCTGAAAGACCTCGGTATTGATTTCGCGCAAGGCCCCTTCTTCAACGAAGAAGCCAACTACGAATATTCGTCGTCGGTAATGCCTGGCTGATCTGTGGACTCCTCTGGACAAAACCTGATTTTACGTGATCTGATCCTTTTGTCGGGGCCAGAGCCCCACTTCCTGGCTAGAAGCATTTCCCGGTTTAGCGCGAAAACGCAGGACGATCAATATGAGCAAATGGCTTCAACCTGGACGGGCGGTCGGGGTTTTGTTCCTTCTGGCGCTGGTTGGCGTGGCGCTGATTCGCGAGCGTCCGCTGGCGCCGGAAGTCATTGCCTCCGCGCCGCTCAATACGGAATGCCATCTGGAGGGCGCGGATTGCGCGACGACGTTGCCGGGCGGCGGCGAGGTTGAATTGTCGATCTCTCCGAAACCGGTAAAGGCGGCCGAGCCAATGCGGTTGCGGGTTACGGTCCGGGGCCGCGAGGTTGACTCCGTGGATGTGGATTTCGTGGGGCTGAACATGAACATGGGGTTCAATCGGCCTCACCTTGATAAAACAAGCGCGGGCGTTTTTTCCGGTGATGCGATACTGCCGGTCTGCACCCGGCGACGCATGGACTGGGAGGCGCGGGTCTTGCTTGAAACCCCAAAAGGGGTAATCATGGCGCCTTTCCGGTTTTCAACGTCTCACTAATTTCATGCCCGCCCAGTCCCGTTGGTTTCGGATCTTTCTGCTGCTGTTTTTCACGCTGCTTGGCATGCTGGCCTATCTGCTGGTGCTGGAACGCCATCAGCGCAACGCTTCGCCGCCCTTGGCCGCCGTACCTCCAGGGGGCGATTTCGTTTTGCAATCCGCGGATGGGCCGGTGTCGCTGAAGGATTTCAGGGGCAAGGTGGCGCTGCTGTATTTCGGGTATGCCTTGTGTCCCGATGTCTGTCCGACATCGCTTTCCACGATGGCGATGGCGTTGAAGCGCTTGAAGCCCGACGAGGCGGATCAGGTCCGGGTCATTTTTATCAGTGTCGATCCCAAGCGCGATACGCCTGACCGGCTGAAAGAATACGTCCAGTATTTCCACAAGAACATGGTGGGCGTGACCGGCGAGAAAAAATACATCGATGACATTGTCAGGCGATACGGCGCCATCTACCGGATCGCGGATGAGGGGTCGAAAGCGGGTTACCTTGTCGATCATTCATCCACCACCTATCTGATCGACCGGAGCGGAAAGCTCGTCAAACTGATTCCCCATGGCGTGAATCCCGAGTCGCTGGCGGCCATTCTGCGGGAACAGATTTCGAAATAACGAGGAAAGGCGCATGAAGACCAGACGTTTGTCGGCAACTGTTTTATTGGCTGCGTGGGTGATGCTGGCGGGGTGCTCCGGCGGAGGCGGTTCGACCGCCAAGGCCAGCGAGGATGTGGCGGTGGAGAACGCCTATGCCCGGGCGACGCCGCCGGACGCCAGGGTTGGCGCGGCTTTTCTGACGCTGAAAAACGCGGGAGGGCGGGGCCACGCTCTGGTAGCCGCGGCCTCCGACGTCGCGGCAACGGTCGAACTCCATGAGCATGTGCACAAGGACGGCATGATGCAAATGCGGCAGGTTCCCCGTATCGACATTCCCGCCGGCGGGGAGACCCGCTTGCAGCCGGGCGGCTATCACATCATGCTGATCGATCTGAAACACCCGTTGGCGCCCGGAGAGCGGGCGTCGCTCACGTTGACGTTCGAGGACGGTTCGAAAAAACAGGTTGTCGCGCCGGTTCGGGATATCGGCTTGGGCATGCGGCGGCGCTGATCGTTCGTCGTCGCGTGAAAAGCCGGGTCAGGCCAGGAAGGCCTCGACCGCCTGATCCGCCGAGATGTCGCCTTGGCGGATAGCTTCCATGTACTGGCGTCGCCAGGCCGGCATCAGGCTGGCGGCGTTTTTCCACTCCTCGAAGATCAGTCTGGCGATCGGGCCGCCTTCGTCGAGAAAGCCGCTGTCATGATAGGTTTTTTCGGTGGCTTCGCGGTCATAGTCCAGGCGAATGATGGTCGGGCGCCAGGCGCCATCGCGGTACTCCAGTTGCGCGTAGCTGGCGCGGGGGTCGCCGTCGAAGGGCGAGCCGGCCGATCCCGAGTTGACGATCTCGCAGCCGTTGAACCGGCGAATCAGCGGGCGATGGGTATGCGCGGTAAGAAACACCGATAACCCCGGCGGGATGCGGCGCGCGAGTTCTTCATCGTCGATATGCGGCATGATGCCGGAGCGGTTTCCCAGCATCGATCCGTGCATGGCGCTGACGCGCGCCTCGGGGTCGGCGGG
>DRPO01000513.1 GCA_011330835.1 Gammaproteobacteria bacterium
GGAAATCGGCCAGGGCCTGCCGCTCAAGGGCGCCAACCACGCCGACAACAGCGAAAGCGCCGGCAAACTCTTCTTCCAGACCGAAACCGCCACCTCGCGGCTGCCGCCCTCGTTGCCCGGCAACACCGCCGACAACAGCATTCTCGCCACCGCCATGTCGCTGCAGGAAACCCGCCCCGACATGGCGGTCATCCTCGTCTCCAAGGATATCAACCTGCGCATCAAGGCCGCCGTGCTCGGCATTCAGGCCGAGGACTACTACAACGATCGCGTGCTCGACGACGTGGATCTCCTCTACCGGGGCATCGAGGAACTGGAAGACGATTTTTGGGACAAGCACTCCAGGGATATGGAGTCCTGGCAAGAAGAAGGCCGCACCTTCTACCGGCTCAGCGGCCCCGCCACCAGCGGCTGGCTGCCCAACCAGTGTCTGCACGGCGTAAGCGAGGACCACCCCTTCAGCGCCATCGTTCGCGAAATCCGCGAAAAGGACGCCGTCATCGAAACCGCGCAAAACTACTCCGAACCGCGCCACACGGTTTGGGGCATCAACGCCCGCAACCCCGAGCAGAACTTCGCCCTCAACCTGCTGATGGACCCCGAGATCGACTTTGTCACTCTGGTTGGCCCAGCGGGCACCGGCAAAACCCTGCTCGCCCTCGCCGCCGGGCTCGCGCAAACCCTGGAGAGCAAGCTCTACCGCGAAATCATCATGACCCGCGTTACCGTCCCCGTTGGCGAAGACATCGGCTTCCTCCCTGGCACCGAGGAAGAGAAAATGGCGCCGTGGATGGGCGCGCTGATGGACAACATGGAAGTCCTCACCGAAACCGACGGCGGCGGCGACTGGGGTCGCGCCGCCACCAACGATCTCATCCAGAACCGGATCAAGATTCGTTCCCTCAATTTCATGCGGGGCCGGACCTTTCTCAACCGCTACATCATTCTCGACGAAGCGCAGAACCTCACCGCCAAGCAGATGAAAACCCTTATCACCCGGGCCGGCCCGGGAACCAAGGTTGTCTGTCTCGGCAATATCGCCCAGATCGACACGCCGTACCTGACCGAAACCACCTCAGGCCTGACCTACGTCGTCGATCATTTCAAGCAATGGCCCCACAGCGGACACATTATTCTGACCCGGGGAGAGCGCTCGCGCCTGGCGGATTTCGCGTCGGAAACGCTGTAAGTTGCCCCTGTCGCTCGATTCCGAACGTTTTCAGGACAGTCGTGAACGCCCGGTTGTTCGCGGCGACAAAGACGGCGTCGAACAGATCCCGATCGCTCCAGCCGAGCGTTTTCACGTTGGCGATGTCGTCCGGGCCGGTCGAGCTGGGGTTATCGAGGGCGGCAAGCGCAAACTTGAGCAGCGCCTTCTCGTTGTTGGGCAAGGGCGCTTTGTCCACATCCTCACGCGCGGCGCGGAGTTCGTTCCGGTTCTTGCCGAGTTGCAGCAGAATCGCTTCGTTGAAGTCGATGCAGAATGCACAGTGATTCCGGTTGGCGGTGAGATAGCGGATCGTGGCGAGCAATTCCTGACTGAGCCGCTCCTGCGAGCGGAAGTAGCCGATGGCGGTGACAAAGGATTTGAGTAGCGCGGGGCTGAC
>DRPO01000514.1 GCA_011330835.1 Gammaproteobacteria bacterium
AGGAAACCAACTTCATAAAGGATTCCAAAGGGGGCATGATGGGCAGTAAGAAATATATGGATATTTCACACCTCGAAGCTTCTAATGCTGAAGATCTGGCCAAAAATCTGAACAACCAGACATGGTCGGAGGTTGAATCAGGACGGTAGCTCAGCAGGCCCGATAAGTTGCAGGTGCATCGGGCCTTGCCGACGCTTCCTTCGTTTGCTGATGCGCCTGTCCTTTATTTAGCCTACGGTGCTGTTCCGAAAGTAATCCGGTTTTGTGGTTATTCGTCCCGAAACGCTTCCAGTACGGGATGTAGTTTTCCCGGTTCCAGTTCACTGAAAAAAGGAATGACCCAGGTGCGGTTGACGCGGCGATGGATATCGCCGTACTGGTTTTCCTGCAGGTCGCTCTGGTCGGCGGTATCCTCGAGAATGACTTGTTGTTCGTCGAGCAGCACTTCGACGATGGTGAGCCGGCGGCCCTCGATCTCCGCAGTCTTGCCAATCAGTTTGGGAATCTGTTCGACGAAGTCTTTCATGAGCTGGGCTGCCCGCCAGGCCGCATTGCGGTGAGTACGGCGCGGGTGTCGGGCCGGACGCCGCGCCAGAGGTGAAAACTTTCCGCGGCCTGTTCGACGAGCATGCCGAGGCCGTCGGCGGCGATGGCCGCGCCCTGGCCGCGGCCCCATTCGATGAAGGCGGTGGGGCGGTCGCTGTACATCATGTCGTAGATCGCGCCGCCTTTGGCGAGCAGGCCGTCGGGGATGGCGGGCGCGACGCCCTCGAGGCTGGCGGCGGTGGCGTTGATGATGAGGTCGTAGGGGGCGTGGAAGGGGCCGTCGAGGCCGGAGTGTGCCAGTCTCTTTTCGCCGGGGAAGCTGGCGACCAGCTGGCGGGCTTTTTCGGTGGTGCGGTTGGCGATGTGCAGCAGGGCGGGTTGTTCCGCCAGCAGGGGCTGGACGACGCCCCGGGCGGCGCCGCCGGCGCCGAGCAGCAGCAGGCGGTGTTGCCGGAGCGCGAGGCCGAGGTTGCGGGTCAGGTCGCGGACGAGTCCCGCGCCGTCGGTGTTTTCGCCGCGCCAGCCGGTGTCGGTGCGGATCAGGGTGTTGACGGCGCCGGCGGCGCGGGCGCGATCGCTCAGCGATTCGCTGAGGGCGAAGGCCTCCTGCTTGAACGGGACGGTGACGTTCATGCCCCGGAAGCCTTCGGCGCGCAGGTCGGCGACGAATTCGGGGAAGCCGTCCAGCGGAACTTCCAGCGCGACGTATTGCAGCGTCTGGCCGGTTTGTTCGGCGAAGCGCCGGTGGATTTCCGGCGACAGACTGTGGCCGATGGGATTGCCGAGGACGGCGTAGCGATCCATCGCGGCCTCAGGCGTCCCGCAGCCAGTGGGCCACTTCCAGCGCGTAGTAGCTGAGGATGGCGTCGGCGCCGGCGCGCTTCATGGACAGCAGGGCTTCCAGCACGCAGGCCTTTTCGTCGATCCAGCCCTGCATCCCGGCGGCCTTGAGCATGGCGTATTCGCCGCTGACGTGATAGACGAAGGTGGGCATGCCGAAGCGGTTCTTGACTCGGCGGACGATGTCGAGATACGGCAGGCCGGGCTTGACCATGACCATGTCGGCCCCCTCGTCGATATCCAGCTGCACCTCGCGCAGCGCTTCGTCGCTGTTGGCCGGGTCCATCTGGTAGCTGTATTTGTTGCCGCCGCCGAGGTTGGCCGCCGAGCCGACGGCGTCGCGGAACGGGCCGTAGAAGCTGGAGGCGTACTTGGCGGAGTAGGCGAGGATGCGGGTGTTGCGGTGATTGGCCTGCTCCAGCGCGGCGCGGATGGCGCCGACGCGGCCATCCATCATGTCCGATGGCGCGACGATGTCGGCGCCCGCTTCGGCGTGCGACAGCGCCTGTCTGACCAGCACCTCGACGGTTTCGTCGTTGATGACATAGCCGCCGTCGTCCAGCAGCCCGTCCTGGCCGTGGGAGGTGAAGGGGTCGAGCGCCACGTCGGTAATCACGCCCAGCTCGGGATGTTTCTCTTTCAGCGCCCGCACGGCGCGCTGCGCCAGACCATCGGGATTATAGGCTTCCTCGGCCTGCCCGGACTTTTTCTCGTCGCCGACCACGGGGAAGATGGCGACCGCCGGGACGCCCAGTTCCACCAGTTCTCCGGCCAGTTCCAGCAGCAGGTCGATGCTCAGCCGCTCGACGCCGGGCATGGAAGGCACGGCTTCGCGGCGGTTGTCGCCTTCGAGCACGAAGACGGGCAGAATCAGGTCATCGGCGGTGAGGCGGTTTTCACGCATCAGCCGGCGGGAAAAATCGTCCCGGCGCATGCGGCGGGGGCGGGAGTCGGGGTATGCAATGGCCATGTTGTGGTGTCGGATCTTTATAGGGAATCGGATTATATACTTCTCGCGTTTAAGAATCCCCGCCTTGTCCATCGGTGGATTGGACGGGGAGCGCCGGCATCCCTGCCGGCAAGAGCATTTGGATATTTCGTGGAAAAGTTGTTTGGCCCGGATTCGGGGCCGCCAGCCGGAATGACCGTCACGCAATGAATGTTGCTCCGGGCAATGGCGGCGCGGTTTACGCCGCTCTGTGAAATCCTTGAAAAACGCGATGGC
>DRPO01000515.1 GCA_011330835.1 Gammaproteobacteria bacterium
CCAGCTCGAAAACGGCTTCGTTGGTGCTGATATTGTCCCGGTCGAGCGTGACCGCCTCGCCGATCTCCATCTCGGAAAACGCTTGCCAGCGGCGACCGGAGTCCCACGACACAAAGAGGCTCAGGTCGCTGATTTCAGCCTTCCAGGGCTGGTTGGCCGGGTCCTTGTACTTGGCGGATGCGTAGCCGCCAATCGTGATCCCGGTGTCGCCCAGGGCCAGCCCCCGACCGAGCCGGTATGGCGGGTTGCCGGCCGCCTGGGATGCGGTTGGCGCGAATTGTGCAGTAACGAAGATGAGAAACGCCAGGGAACGGAACGAGGCCATGCACACTGAAAGCGGGATCTTCGTTCGCAACGGGTATAATGTCTTGACGTCAATGCGCATGATTGAAAATTTTTCCAGGCTAAGGTTGCTGGATCTCCGGTCTTTGATTCGCCATCTCCCCGGGGGTCGCTCGCCGGGACGGCCGGCCCTCGCCAGAGCGCCAGAGAATCTATCGTTGAAACAAGATACAGGATCCGTGCCACCCGTGATATCCGGCTCTCGCTGGACGCTGGCGCATACTCTGCTGGCCGCGTTTCTCGCGCTGGCCATTATTCCCCTGGTGATTGTGACCACGCTGACCGCGATCAATTCCCGCCAGGCCCTGCGCACGGAAATCAATATCGGGCTGCAACGCGACGCGAAAGCGCTGGCGGACAATGTCGATTCGATGCTGTTCGAGCGGATCAAGGATCTGGTGGGCTGGCGCGACCAGGAAATCATGCAGGACGCCGCGGTCAACGACGTGGACAAGCGGTTGGCCGGGATGCTGGAAAATATCCAGAACAGCTACCAGGGGCTGTACAGCCGTCTGGAGTTTGTCGACAACGATGGAAAAGTGATCGCCTCCAGTCTGCGTCACGCCATCGGCGAGCAGAGAGAGCGGGTTCGACCGTGGCAAACGGTGCGTTTCAGTGACGCCGCCATATTCATCGATCCATTGCGCGATGGGCCACGGCGAGAACTGGCCATCCATACACCTGTAGTCAACCGCTATACCGGCGAGTCGCTGGGAGAGTTATACAGTTATCTCGACTGGACAAATATTCAGGAGTTGCTTGCCCAGGCCGCCGGCCTGAAAGGGAAGGACCATCCCCGCCTGAGTCTGCTGGTGGATCGCTCCGGCCATGTGATCGACGATGTCGCCAATGCGCTGCAATGGCGAACCATCCATTGGAAACCGGTGGTTTCGGTCAGCGATGAGGGATTGCTGACGATAGAGGACTCGAAAGGCCGGCAGTGGCGGTTTCTGGCGAGCGAGGCGGATTCCGACAACCGGCCCGAGCGTTCCGGTCTGGGGTGGCGAAGCATTGTGGCCGAACCGCGCGATCTCGCGTTCGCGCCGGTAACGCGCTTGCTGCATCTGCAACTGATCATCCTCGGACTGGTCGCGGTTCTGGCGATCCTGGCGTCGTATTTTCTGAGCCGGCGGATATCCGGTCCGATCCGGGATCTGTCCGATTTCGCCCGGGAATTCGACGAGCATCGCGACGCTTCGGTCCCGGATACCGGCGGCGTGCGCGAAGTGCGGGAACTGCGCTCCGCATTCGAGGAAATGACGCGCCGGCTGTTCCAGTCCCGGATTCAATTGGTGCGCGCCAGCAAGCTGGCGGCGGTGGGCGAACTGGCCGCCAACATGGCTCACGAAGTGCGCACGCCGCTGGGCATCTTGCAGTCATCGGCGCAATTGCTGTCGCAGGATCAGGGGTTGTCCGACCAGGGCAGGGAAATGATCGATTTCATCCTCGATGAAACCCGCCGACTGGACAGGCTGATCACCATGCTGCTCGAATGCGGTCGTCCCCGTTCGGCGGTGCTGACCCTGATCGATCTGCACGAAACCATCGACGCCGTGGTGGAATTGCTATCCCAGAAAGCGGCGGAAAAGACCATCGCCATCGACACCGCGCTGGAGGCCGATCACAGCGAGATCGAGGCGGATCGCGAACAAATCACCCAGGTGCTCATTAACCTGCTGCTCAACGCGATCCAGATCTTGCCGCCCGGCGGACAGATCCGGATCGGCACGCGCGAAACGGCGAGAGGCCTGGCGCTGGAGATCGCGGACAGCGGGCCGGGCATTCCCCCCGAGGATCGGCAAAGGGTTTTCGAGCCTTTCGTCAGCGGGCGCGACGGCGGGTTCGGCCTGGGGCTGAGCATTGTTCACCAGATCCTTGAGCAGCACCACGCGGAAATCGAAGTGGCGGACAGCGCGCTTGGGGGCGCGCTGTTCCGAATCTTTCTGCCCAATCAACATTCTACCCAAACAAAAACAGAGGAGAGGCGATGACTCACAAGAATATTCTGGTTGTCGATGACGAGGCGAAGATGCAGCGCATCCTCGAGATCGTTCTCAGGCAAATGGGACATTCGGTAACCTGCGCCGGCGACGGTCGGGAAGCGCTGACCATTCTCGAACAGGCGCATTTCGATCTGGTCGTCACCGACATGAAAATGCCCCGGCTGGACGGCGTCGGCCTTCTCCGCGCGCTGCGTGGCCAGGGTTCCGATATCCCGGTCATCATGATCACCGCGTTCGCGACGGTGGAAACCGCGGTGGAAGCGATGAAGGAAGGCGCCAGCGACTACATTATTCGCCCGTTCAAGAATGAAGTGGTCGTCAACGCCGTGCAGCGCGCGTTGAAAATGAGCCAGATCCAGTCGCAGAACCGGTTTCTGAAAAACGAGCTGGATTCGGAGTGGAACGAGTTCGTAGGCGAAAGCCGGCCCATGCAGGGCGTTTACCAGGCCATCCGTCAGGTCGCGCCAACCAACGCGTCGGTATTCATCCATGGAGAAACCGGCGCCGGCAAGGAACTGGCGGCGCGCGGCATTCACAAGGCGTCCGGTCGGAGCGGACTGTTCGTGCCCGTCAACTGCGCCGCGATCCCCGAGGAAATGCTCGAAAGCCAGTTGTTCGGCTACAAGAAAGGCGCCTTCACCGGCGCGCACAAGGATCACGTCGGAAAATTCGAACTGGCGGACGAGGGCACGCTGTTTCTCGACGAGATCACCGAAATGCCGCTCAACCTGCAATCCAAGCTGTTGCGGGTGTTGCAGGAAAATCAGGTGGAAAAGCTGGGCAGCAATCAGCCCGTCAATATCGACGTGCGCATTATCGCCGCCAGCAACCGCGACCCGTTGCAGGCCGTCGAGGAGAAAATTCTCAGAGAAGACCTCTACTACCGTCTGAACGTTTTTTCACTGGTATTGCCCCCACTGCGGGATCGCGAAGCGGATATCGCCCTGCTCGCGCATCATTTTCTGGAGCAAAAGGCGGCGCGGCTCGGACGCCCCGTCCCCCGCCTGTCCGCCCCGGCGATCGCGCGTCTGAGCGCCTATCACTGGCCGGGGAATGTTCGCGAACTGGAAAACGTGATCGAGCGAGCGCTGATTCTTTGTACAGGTGATACCGTCGAGCCGGATTCCCTGTTGACCGGTGGGAGCGCGCCCTCGCAACCGGAGGAGGAGACGGATTCAGGAGCGTCTCTCGCCCTGCAGCCGCAAGTTGAACAGCTCGAGCGTCAACTGATCGTGGAGGCGCTCGCGCAAGCGGACAACAACAAGTCCGTCGCCGCCCGCAAGCTGGAAGTCAGCGAACGCACGTTGTGGTACAAGATCAAGAAATACGGGCTGGGTCGGGAGAGCGGGTAGTGGAGCGCTCTTGCTCCGCCCATTATCCATAAGGCGCTAGAGTTTGGGGCTCGGCCCCGGGAGCGCTGTCGAGGCGGGGCGGGTGAAGGGGGAGGAAGAGCCTTACGGCTCGTCGGGCTGCGCCCGACATTGCCGGCGGGCCGGCGGGACGCCGGCGCTCCCAGGGGGCTGCTGGGAGCGCCGGCATCTTGCCGGCAAAGGCGTTTGGTATTGCTCTTGAGGTCTTCGTTTACCAGGTCAGTGATTAGGGTGGCGGGTTTTGCGCCCTGATGCCTCGTACTTCTTTTCTGGTTCATGGC
>DRPO01000516.1 GCA_011330835.1 Gammaproteobacteria bacterium
AACAACAACAAAGGAAGCGCCGCATCATGGGACGAAGAATCACCTACCTGCTCAGCCGCTATCCGGCGGTTTCCCATACGTTTTTCCTCACCGAGATTCGCGCGCTGCGACGTCAGGGTTTCGATGTCGATATCATTTCGATCAACGATTGCGACCGCCCTATCGAACAGCTTACCCATGAGGAGCGCGAGGAGCGACAAGCGACGTTCTACCTGAAATCCTCGGGGCCGGCGGCGATTCTGGCGGCCCTGTGGCGCGCCCTGTCGAGCGCGCCGCTACGCTTTCTTCGCGCCGCGGGTTATGCCGCGCGGCTGTCCCGGGGAGCGCCCCGCGCCCTGCTCTACCGGATGTTCTACCTGGTGGAAGCCGCCGTGGTCGTTGAACGGATGCGGCGCGCCGGTTCGAATCACCTGCATGTTCATTTTGGCTCCGAGGTCGCAACGGTGGCGCTGCTGGCGAAACAACTGGCTCCGCTGCGGCTGTCGCTGACGATTCACGGCTCGGATGAGTTCTATGATGTCTCGGAATATCACCTGGGCGAGAAGATGGCGGCGGCGGATTTCGTTTTCTGCATCAGCCATTACACCGCCAGCCAGTTGATGCGGCTTAGCGAATACCGTCACTGGCGCAAGATCAGCGTGGCGCCGTTGGGCGTGGATATCGACAAGTTCCGTCCGGGCCCGCCGCGCGACGCGACCGATCCGGTCACGATCCTGTGCGTTGGCCGGCTGAACGCCGCCAAGGGGCTGCATGTGCTGCTTACCGCCCTTGCCCGGCTCGCTCCTCGTTTCCCCGATTTGCGTCTGACGCTGGTGGGCGACGGCGAGGAACGGCGCTCACTGGAGGCCCTGGTCGACGCCCTCGGCATCCGCCAGCGGGTTCATTTCGCCGGGGTGGTCAATCAGGACAATATCCTGCCGTGGTACCAGCAAGCCGATATCTTTTGCCTGCCCAGCTTCGCCGAAGGCGTGCCGGTGGTGCTGATGGAGGCCATGGCGACCGGGCTGCCCTGCGTCACCTCGCGCATTACCGGCATTCCGGAACTGATCGACGATGGCGTGGACGGGGTGCTGGTAACCGCGGCCGACGCCGATGCGCTGGCGGCGGCGCTGGCGGAATTGATCGCCTCTCCCGAAAAACGGCGGAGGATCGGAACGGCGGCGCGCCACAAGATCGCGACGAGATACCATCTCGACGCCAATTTCGAGGCTCTGGGCCGCGCCTTTCAGCGGCAACTGGCGCGTCTCGATCGGCCCGGCGTGGCCGAGCCGGAGCTTTCGGGGCTGCCGGAGACGGTATCGCCATCGCCGGCGTTTCACCTGATTTCCGCGCCGCCGCTGAGCGCCGTCGCCCCCGTTTGGAAAGCGGAGCCGCCATCGCCTGGCGACGCGTCCGTTCCCCCGACGATCGCCGAAGCCAAACCACGTCTGGAAGTCGAAACCCATGGCTGAAACACTCACTATCGGCATCGCCATCGGCCCCAACGGCCCGCGAGCCTGGGAAGCGGCAATGCTTCGCGAACTGTCGAACATCCCCGGCATCGTCGCCACGCTGTTGCAATTCGACAATGCCGACGACGCGCCGGCCCCGCTGGCCTATCGGCTGTTCGAACGATTCGACAACGCAGTATTCGGCCTGGCCGAAGACCCTCTAGCCACTGTCCCGCTGGATAGCGGCCTCCCCCGCCCGCGGGCCGAAGCCTCGACCCTGGCCCGTTTCGACCTGCTGGTCGTGTTGACCGACGTCGCCGCCCGCCAGGCGCAAGCCATTCCCATGGGCCGCCTTGGCGCCCTGACTGTGGTCACGCTGGACGCCGAAGGACGCGATTGCCAACCCCCAGGCTACTGGGAGGTGATGCGCTCGGTCCCGGTCACGCGAATCGGCGTTCGCTGGCTGACCGCCGACGGCGGCAACCGGCTGGTCCTCCATTCCTGTTCGAGCACCGCCGATTTCTCTCCCCGGCGCAACCGGGAACCGCTGTTCTGGAAAGCCCACGCTTTCATTCCCCGCCTGCTCCGGCGTCTCGATCCCCATCGGCTCGACCCGGACAACCTGTTTCCCGAAGTCTTGCCCGAACGCCCGGATCCATCCTGGGTCGAGGCAATGCCGCCAGCCTCCACGGGCGGGATCTGCCATGGCGCGCTATCCCTGGCCTTCGAAACAACCGCCGCCCACGCCCCCGGGTACGGCTACCCCCGAATCGCCACCCTCGCCCATCACTTGGCGAGAAAAACGCCCGATCTGTTCCGATTCTACCATCACGCCAAGCTCACGCGGGAACAGTGGTTTCTCATGTTCCGTTTTTCCGAACACCCTACCAGCGACCTGACGCAATTCACGCCCATCCTCCCGCCAACGGACCGAATCTGGGCCGACCCTCACATCATGAAACGCGAGGGCCGGCATTACGTCTTCATCGAAGAAATGCTGTTCAAGGAGAACAAGGGCTTCATCTCGGTGCTCACCATTGACGAAGACGGTCGCCACAGCCAGCCCGTCAAGGTTCTGGAGCGCGACTACCATCTCTCCTACCCCCAGGTGTTCGAATACCGGGGCGAGATCTACATGCTGCCGGAAACCTCGGGCAACCGAACCATCGAACTCTATCGCTGCGAACGCTTCCCCGATCGCTGGACGCTCGAAACGGTCATCATGGACGATATCGACGCCGTCGACAGTTCCCTGCTGTTCGACAACGGACGCTGGTGGCTGTTCTGCTCGATCAAGCCCCACCCCGCCGCCTCGGAAAACGACGAGCTACACCTGTTCCACAGCGATGATCTTCTGAGCGGAAACTGGCGCCCCCACCCGGAAAACCCCGTCATCAGCGATGTCCGCTTCGCCCGCCCCGCCGGCAAACCCTATCGCCACCTGGGACGACGCATCCGACCCTCGCAAAACTGCGCCGGCATCTACGGCTACGGCTTCAACCTCAACGTCATCACCCGCCTCGATGAGAACCGCTACCGCGAAGAACCGCTGGTGAGCGTCAACGCCGGGCAGCACCCCGGCCTGATCGGAACCCACACCTACGCCAGGGAAGGCCGCCTGACCGTGGTTGACGCCTGCCGCAGGATCTCCCACCCGCTGATCTGACACCGATTTCTCGCTTGCCCTTTTGGGTCAAAACCGATATATACTTCTCGCGCCCAAGAATACCCCATTCATGGCGCGCGTCTTTTCGCCGATAGCTGCGTTGCAAAAACTTGACGTAGCCCCACTATGCCTGCGTTTTTGCGCCTTGCTCTCGACGAAAATCCACGCACCCTGAACGGGGTATTCTTGAACGCGAGAAGTATATTTCCATCAGACGGGCGGTTTTGGTCTCGACGCTTCGCTGAGGGATTCACATTTCGGTGATCTTTGGTACCATTAGCGGATAGCGCGGGCATGACAAGGATCATCGCCATCACCGCAAAACCGGCGCATCAACCTCTTGTGATTCTCGCGCCAGCGTGTATGATACGCGCTCTTCCGATTTCGGGTCGTTAGCTCAGTTGGTAGAGCACCGCACTTTTAATGCGATGGTCGAGCGTTCGAGTCGCTCACGACCCACCATTTTTCATCCCTGACAATCAGACGCTTATTGGCTTTCCGCCAATTCGCGCCTGGTTCTTGGCGACACAGGCGCGGGAGTTTCTCCCGGCCATCGCTTCCACGGTCTCGATCCGCGATCAATCCAGCAGTGTCGGGCGCGGTCCCGCGAGACGGAAGGCGCTCTTCCTCCCCCCATTACTCGCTTCGTCCTGCTGACGCGCCACAACCCCAGGGGCGCGAAACCGACCTCAAAACCCGCTTGAGAAAGAACCGTC
>DRPO01000517.1 GCA_011330835.1 Gammaproteobacteria bacterium
ACGCTCTCTATGTCGTCGGTCCCGTCTAGCGGAAAGGCGAGGTCGAGGTGGATGACGCTGCCGAGGCCGGAGCGGGCGTTGCCGAGGCGCAGGCCGAAGCCGATGTCCCTGAGCAGGCCGAGCTGGACGCCGGGGACATCGGTTTTTCCCCAGGTTTTGCCGAGGTCGGCGAAGATCGCGCCGCCGACGTTGAACAGGCGGAAAGGGTACCAGTGGCTGAAATAACGCTGTTCGGCGGTGAACAACCAGCGGCCCTTGCCGGACTGGTAGCGCAATGGGTAGCCGCGCAGGCCGTTGTCGCCGCCGAGCAGGAGCTGACGGTCGATGTCGAGGCGGCTGGCGGCGTCGGCGCCGAAGGAGAGGTAGAAGGTGCGGCGGGCGGACTGGTGATGGTGGTACTGGAGCCGACCGCCGAGCAGGGCGTTGGCCCAATGTCCGTGCTCATGCCGAGCGCTGGCGGAGGCTCGCCAGGTGAGGCTCCGGTTTTCGCTGAACAGGTTGCCGTGGCGTAGCGTACTGGCGAGGATGACGCTTTCGCGGTCGGCGCCGAACACGGGCGCGGCGTAGCCGATGGTGGCGTTCATCCGCCAGCCGAGCGCGATGTCTTCGGTGCGGCTGATCTGATTGCGGTTGTGATCCTTGTGGTACTTGCCTTCGCGTCTTTCCCAGCTCAGGTACGGGTAGTACAGGCGGCGATCCGGCGGCAGCAGGGTTGTGCCGC
This sequence comes from Gammaproteobacteria bacterium, assembly GCA_011330835.1. Lineage (GTDB taxonomy): Bacteria > Pseudomonadota > Gammaproteobacteria > UWMA-0217 > UWMA-0217 > HyVt-560. Next base: position 722 of record DRPO01000517.1, read on the forward strand.
TGTCAATGGCCTGAAAGCGGTTGTCGTCGATCTTGAAACCGATGCGGTAACGGCTGGTCCAGCCGCTGATGAAGCCGGGCGACCAGCCGTATTCGAGGTTGATGCTTTTTTCGTCGACGAAGAACTGATCGACGATCCGGCCCAGGTCATAGCGGGATTCGCGGCGGTCGAATTCGCGCCATGAGACGCCGCCCGCCGTTCGGGTGTCCAATGCGTAAAACGGTCTCTGGAGCGTGAAAGCGCCGGATTTGCCATCGCTGTTGTCGGAATAGCCGAATGACAGATCCCACCAGCTATGGGCCAGCGTCGGGTTGCGGTAGAAAAAGCTCAGCGAGCTGCGATCCACGCCATTGCGGCTGGACAGGTTGATGGAGGAGCCCGTGCCGAGCAGATTGATTTCCTCGATCTCGACGCCGCTGGTGTTCTCGCCGCCGCTGCGGCCAAAGGAGATGCCCGGTTTCAGCGTCCACACGTCGGTGGTCTTGACCTCGATATCCACCACCCCGTCATGCCGTCTCACCGGCCGAATGCTGGCGTCATGCAGGTATTGCCGTTGCCGCAGCAGGCGTTCGCTCTCCGCCAGCAGCCGCCCCTGGTAGCGGTCGCCGGAGCGGAACAGCAGGTATTGGCGGATGGTGTCGTCGCGGGTCTTGATATGCAGGCGATTGCCGAGGCGGAACAGGCGGGTGTTTTCCTCCGGCTTGCGAGTATCGAAGATGTTGGCGGCGTCGATGTGGATGTCTCCGATGCGCGCGCCTTCGCGCTCCAGTTCGCGATCCGGGCCGATGCCCGGCGGTCGCGAGACCTCCTTGTAGAACGACTTTTCGTTCAGACCGGGCAGCAGCCTGTTTTGCGCCGGCAGGTCTTCGATCCATGTCAGCGTCGTGAGCAGAGCGGCGACGAGGGAGAGACGGTGTGCGAATGGAAAAAGACGGTTGGCCCCCTTGTGGATCAGCGCCTTTCCGAGTTCCCTGTTTTCTCGCACGAGAAACGTTCCATTTGATTCAGTTGATGCGCATGGAGAAATCCACGCTCTTCACATCCTTGGTCAGCGCGCCGCTGGAGATGCAATCGACGCCTGTGGCGGCGATGGCGGCCACCGTTTCCAGCGTGACGTTGCCGGAGGCCTCCAGAACCTTCCGCCCCTGGTTTTTCGCGACCGCCACGCGCATCTTCTCCAGCGGGAAGTTGTCCAGCATGATGATGTCGGCGCTGCTGGCCAGCGCTTCGCGGAACTCCGCCAGCGTCTCGGTCTCGACCTCGATCTTGAGCGTTGGATGCAGCCGCCGGGCGGTTTCGACGGCGGCGCTCAGCGAGCCGTGGGCGGCGATGTGGTTTTCCTTGATCAGCACCCGGTCGTGGAGTCCGAGACGGTGATTCTCGCCGCCGCCCTGACGCACCGCGTATTTTTCCGCCAGCCGCAGGCAGGGCAGGGTCTTGCGGGTATCCAGAATCACCGCGCCGCTGCCGCGCAGCGCATTGGCGTAGCGGCGGGTGTGGGTCGCCACGCCAGAGAGGGTTTGCAGAAAGTTCAGCGCGGTGCGCTCGCCGGTGAGCAGGGCGCGCGAGGGGCCGGAGAGTTCGCAGACGATGGCGTCGGCGGGCTGCTCGCCGCCTTCTTCGACACGCCAGTCGATGCGGATGGTCGGGTCGAGTTGGCGGAAGGTTTCATCGAACCAGGGGCGACCGCAGACAATGGCGGGTTCGCGCAACAGCACCCGGGCGGTGGAGGTCGCCTCCGCCGGGATCAGTTCGGCGGTGACATCGCCGCCGCGAATATCCTCGCGCAACGCCATCGCCACGGTGGTTTCGAGATCGGCGAGTAGTAGATCCTGGTTCATTTTCGGGCTCACAGGCGGGCGGAGAGGAGCTGGCCGATTTCCTCGTCGGTCAGCACGATGGGATTGGTTTGCATGCTCGATCCGCGGGAATGGGCGACGATGCGCGGAATGTCCCCGGTGGCGACGCCGAAGGCGCCGAGTCGCGGCAGTTGCATCTTTTCCGTCCAGCGGGTCAGCGTATGCACAAGGAATACCCGCGCGCCGACCGGATCGACGTGACGCTTCTGGCGGAACAACTTGCCCAGTTCGGCGTATTTTTCCAGCGCCGGACTGTCGGGATCGCGCGTTTCCAGCGCGTCGATATTCAGTCGCGTGGCCTCCGCGACCAGCGTGCCGCAGGCCACGCCGTGCGGAATGGGGAAGAATGCGCCCAGCGGCGCCGCCAGCCCATGCACCGAGCCCAGCCCCGTATGCGCCAGGCAGATGCCGGAAACCAGCGCCGCGTAGGCCATGCGCGCCGCCGCATCGCGATCCTCGGGGTTGTCATGCCAGCGCGGCAGGCTTTGCGCCGCCGCCTCGATGCCCGACCAGGCCAGCGCGTCGGTGAACGGATTGGCGCGCAGGGAAACATACGACTCCATGAGCTGCGTGAACGCATCCATGCCGTTGGCGGCAATCAGCTCCGGCGGGCAAGTGGACAACAGATCAGGATCGACGATGGCGTGGGCGGGAACCAGTTGCTCGTCGCGGAACGATTTCTTGAAACCGGTCTCGCCGGGGGTGGACAGCACTGCGTTGCGCGTCGCCTCCGAGCCTGTGCCCGCGGTCGTCGGAACCGCGATGAAAGGCAGCGCCGGGCCTTCATAGGGTTTCTCCGGCCCCGCCCCTTCCAGGTAGTCCATCACCGAATCGCCCACCGCCAGCAATCCCGCCAGCGCCTTGGCCGCATCCAGCGGACTGCCTCCGCCAATGCCGATGACCACATCGAAAGTCATGCCCGCGTGGCGCTGAACCTGCTCGTCCACCCAGGCCGGGGAAGGCTCCCCGGCGACCCGCAAGTGAGTCGTCTCGAAACCCTGATCCGCCAGTGTTTTGAATAGTCGCCGTCCCGCGTCTGACTCAGCGAACGCCGACTGCCCGGTCACCAGCATCAATCGTCGCCCGAAACCCGCTGCAATCTCCGGTAGCTTGCGCAGTGTCCCCGCTCCAAACTCGATGCGTGGCAGGCGGCCAATGGAGAACGATGGAAATGATGGCATCGCGTCAGAACGAAAGCGTGGTCACCCGGCGAGTGTATTGCATCCCGGGTCAATTCTCACCTGTTGGGCGCCAAGGGCGGGGCCAGCACATAGTGAATCGACGGTTCGGTAGCGCCAGCGTCCGGCTGGCGAAAATGCAGGGCGGCTTGCTGGGAGGCGCTTTTCCGCAGGTCTGGTGCTGGGAGGCTGCCCGGCTTGGGCGAGATCTATTGCGCCGGTGGGATGGCGGACCAAAATCACCCCCACCGGCTTCTCGCTGAATATACCTCTTGCGTTCAAGAATACCCCATTTAGGGCGCGCATCTTTTCGCCGATAGCTGCGTTGTAAAAACTTGCCATAGCCCCACTATGCCTGCGTTTTCACGCCTTGCTCTCGACGAAAACCTACGCACCCTAAATGGGGTATTCTTGAACGCAAGA
>DRPO01000518.1 GCA_011330835.1 Gammaproteobacteria bacterium
AAAACTCGGATCATTATTGGCGGAGATTGGCCGTGATGCGGGACTGAGCGAGGAGGAGTTCGCGATTCTGGATGAAGTGCGCGAAAAAATACCGGCTCAACCCATTCCTTTCAAATGATTGTTCTTGATACCAATGTCATTTCAGAGGCGATGCGATCCGCGCCCGAAGCGGCGGTGGTGTCCTGGCTGGACAGCCAGCCTCTGGAAACGCTGTATCTCTCCGCCATCACCGTGGCGGAATTACGTTTTGGCGTCGCCTCGCTGCCTGCCGGGAAACGTTCCGATACGCTGCGCGACCGTCTGGAAGAACAGGTTATCCCGTTGTTCGCCGGTCGCGTCTTGTCTTTTGACCTGCCCGCTTCACAGGCCTATGGCGAACTCATGGCAAAGGCCCGAAAATCAGGACGGGCGATTTCCACGACCGATGGATGCATTGCCGCCATTGCCGCCGCGAATAAAATGATGATCGCCTCCCGGGATACGCAGCCTTTCGAGGCGGGGGGAGTGGCGGTTATCAACCCGTGGATGCCGTAGCCCGCGGCTCCCCACAGGATGCGCGGACTACATCACATTTTTGTGGTTGGCCGCCGCTTGCTCCAACCGCTCGGCAAGCCAGATCTTGATTACCGACTGTCGCGTTACCCCCAAACGGCGGGCCTCCCGATCCAGGGAATGGATCATCCATTCGGGAAAATCGACATTGACCCGGCGTTGATCCTGAAGCGGCCTCCGTGCTCTGGAAAGCAGCAACGCGCCAGTCATATCCTCATCGTTGTCGAACTTGGCGTCGAACTCCTCAGCTTTCATAAATGGCTACCTCTTCTGGTCTTGAGCGACGAACCGAAATAATGCGGATATTGCCGTTCCTGGGAGTCACAACGGCTGACCAGTGTTTTTCCCCAATCTTCCCAATAACGAGAAAACGTTGCTCGTCAACTGTTCTGGCGGGAATCTCCACAACAAACGGGTCATTCCAGAGCGCCTGGGCTTCGATAAAATCAATGCCGTGTTTATCCCGGTTACTTTCGCTCTTGTTGCGATCAAATTCGAAAGAAAACATGGTATGGAAAATATACCATAAAAACTCAATTTTACCCCCCGCCCGGCAAAACGCTTGTCCGCGCAAGAAAGCGCCTATTCTCCCGCAATAGTCATGGCCTCGATCAGCCACGAGCCGGTGTGGTAGTTGCCGCGCTGGTCGATGTCGCTGCCAACGGCGAGGAGTCGCCGGAACATATCCTTGAGGTTGCCGGCGATGGTGATTTCCTCGACGGGATACTGGATTTCGCCGTTTTCGACCCAGAAGCCGCTGGCGCCGCGCGAGTAGTCGCCGGTGACGGGGTTGATGCCGTGGCCGATCAGCTCGGTGGCGTACAAGCCGGTTCCCATCTCCGCCAGCAGGCTGGGCAGGTCGCCGCCGGTGGGGTCGATGCGCAGGTTGTGGACGCCGCCGGCGTTGCCGGTGGTGGGCATGCCGAGCTTGCAGCCGGAGTAGCTGCCAAGTACGTAGCCCTTGACGACGCCGTCGGCGACGATGTCGCGTTCGCGGGTGGCGACGCCTTCGTTGTCGAAGGCGGCGCTGCCGAGCGCCTGGCGCAGGTGGGGCGCTTCGAAGATGTGGATGGCGTCGGGGAACACCTGGGTTTCGAGGCTGTCGAGCAGGAAGCTGGAACGGCGGTAGAGGGCGCCGCCGGAGATGGCGTTGATGAAGCTGCCCAGCAGGCCGCGACTGATGTCGGCGGCGAACAATACCGGCGCTTCGCGGGTGTCGAGTTTGCGCCCGGAGAGTCGCCGCAGGGTTCTTTCCGCCGCTTCCTCGCCGATCTTGCGGGCGCTGTCGAGCTGGTCGGGGACGCGCGAGACGGTGTAGGCGTAGTCGCGCTGCATGCCGTTGTCGTCCTCGGCGATGACCGAGCAGTTGAGGCTGTGCCGCGTGCCGCGCTTGAGGCCGCAAAATCCGTGACTGTTGGCGTAGGCGGAAAAGCCGCCAAAGGTGTTGACGGCGGCGCCTTCGGAGTTGGTGATGCGCTTGTCCACGGCGAGCGCGGCGGCTTCGCATTCGGTCGCCAGTTCGATGGCGGCTTCCGGGCTGAGATCCCAGGGATGGTAGAGGTCGAGATCCGGGATTTCCCGAGCCATCCGCTCGGGGTCGGCCAGGCCGGCGCATTCGTCCTCGGAGGTGTGGCGGGCGATGGCCAGCGCCGCGCCGACGGCGTCGCGAATGGCGTCGCCCGACAGGTCGGAGCTGCTGGCGGAGCCCTTGCGGTGGCCGAGATAGACGCTGATCGACAGGCTCTGGCCGCGATGATGCTCCAGGGTTTCGACCTCGCCCTTGCGGACGTTGACCGACAAGCCGACATTGACGCTGGCGCCGGCCTCGGCGCTGCTGGCGCCCTGTCGCCGCGCTTCCGCCACGGCGGCCTCCGCCGCTTGTCGCACCCGCGATTCCTGATCTGAAACGGTATCCAGTTGCTTCATGCCTGTGTCCCCCCAACGGTCATGGCGTTGATTCTCAGCGTGGGCTGGCCGACGCCGACCGGCACGCTCTGCCCCTCCTTGCCGCAGACGCCGACGCCGCGATCCAGCGCCAGATCGTTGCCGATCATGCTGACGCGGGTGAGCACATCGGGCCCGTTGCCGATCAGCGTGGCGCCCTTGACGGGGCGGGTGACCTTGCCGTTCTCGATGAGATAGGCCTCGGAGGCGGAGAAGACGAACTTGCCGGAGGTGATGTCCACCTGGCCGCCGCCGAAGTTGACCGCGTACAGCCCCTTGTCCACCGAGGCGATGATTTCCGCCGGATCCTTGTCGCCGGGCTGCATGTAGGTGTTGGTCATGCGCGGCATCGGCAGGTGGGCGTAGGATTCGCGCCGACCGTTGCCGGTGGGCCGCATGTTCATCAGCCGGGCGTTGAGCTTGTCCTGCATGTAGCCGACCAGCACGCCGTCCTCGATCAGCGTGGTGCACTGGGTCGGCGTGCCCTCGTCATCGATATTCAGCGAGCCCCGGCGCTGGGGCATGGCGCCATTGTCCACCACGGTCACCCCGCTGGCGGCCACCTTTTCGCCCATCAGGCCGCTGAACGCGGAGCTGCCCTTGCGGTTGAAGTCGCCCTCCAGCCCGTGACCGATGGCCTCGTGGAGCAGTACGCCCGGCCAGCCGGGGCCAAGCACCACGTCCATCGTCCCCGCCGGCGCGTCCACCGATTCGAGATTGATCAGCGCCTGGCGCACGGCCTCCAGCGCAAAGCTGTCGGCCCGGTTGTCTTCGAGAAACCAGCGGTAATCGACGCGCCCGCCGCCACCGCTGCTACCCTGCTCGCGCCGCCCCTTGTCCTCGACGATCACATGCACGTTGAGCCGCGCCATCGGACGCACATCCGCCGCCAGCGTCCCGTCGCTGGCCGCGACCAGGATCGTCTCGCTCAGGCCGTTGAGGCTGACCATCACCTGGCTGACGCGCGGATCCTGCTTGCGCGCCAGCGCGTCGACGCGGTTGAGCAAATCGATCTTCTCCGCCTCGCCAAGGCTGTCCAGCGGATTGATTGGCGCATAGAGCGGCGTTGGCGAACCGCCCGAACGCAGCACCGGCGCCGTCCCGTTCCGGTGGCTGCGCGCGATCGCCCGGGCGCTGACCGCCGCCTCTTCCAGCGCCGAACGGACGATCTGGTCGGAATAGGCGAAGCCGGTCTTCTCGCCACTGATGGCCCGCACCCCGACCCCCTGGTCGAGATTGAACGAACCCTCCTTGATAATGCCGTCCTCCAACACCCAGGACTCGTGCCGACTGACCTGAAAATAGAGATCGGCGGCGTCTATGGACGGCCCCATCAGGCCGCTGATGACATGACCCAGATCGTTCAGATCGAGCCCCGACGGCGCCAGAATCGCGTGGCGGGCGGTTTCCAGAATATCGCTCATGACTTCCTGTTGATCTTTATCAAAGTTTCAGTATATCGGTTCGGAGACTGGAATGGGTATTCATTCCGATGAGATGGGGGAGGCGGCGCAACCCTTCGGCTCGTCTGGCCACTCCCGACATCGCCGGGGTTTGCCTGCGAGCGTCGGTTTTTCCGAAGAAAATGAACCTCTCGCCTTCCCGCCAATCTATTCGAATACGACATACTAAATGCGGGTTGCGGGACTCGATGAACTGGCAGTACGAAGAGATACGCCTTTCCTTCCGGATTGGCGCGAAAACACTGGGGCAAAGCCGCATCAAGGGCATGAATTGTCACGCCCATATCAGCCAGTTGACCCCTGCCGACGCGCGGCAGCCGCCCGAGCAGTTGATGAAGTCCCACAAGGCGACTCTGGCGCGGCTGGCGACCTGCCCGATCGAGAAGCCCCTGCCGATACTGTCCCGCGCCGGGCGCTGGTACCGCTACGTCCCCGAGCATTTCCCCCATTTTCTCACCGAAATCAAGGGGGATTTCGACGCTTACCTCTCGCGGACTTTCAGCCGCAACGCCCGCAAGAAATTCCGCCGCATCATCAACCGCTGGTCACGGCGCCAGGGCGGCGAGATCCGCTGGCGCGAGTACAGGACGCTCGACGAGATCCGGGAATTCCTGCCGCTGGCCAGAACGGTTTCGGAAAAAACCATGCAGCACCGGCTGCTGAATCGCGGGATTACCGAAGGCGGGCGCCGCGAAGCCGCGATCCTCGAAGAAGCGAGAAACGGCGTGGCGCGTGGCTATCTGCTGTTCGACGGCGACCAGCCGGTTGTCTACAACTACGGCTATCTCTCGCCCGGCGGCGTGATGACCCTGGAATACGGCGGCTACGACCCCGCGCTGCGCGACTGGTCGATCGGCACCCTGCTCGACTACCTCGTCATACAACGCGCCCATGACGATCCGGAAATCCACATGATCGACTTCGGCGAAGGCGACGGCGAAT
>DRPO01000519.1 GCA_011330835.1 Gammaproteobacteria bacterium
TCACGGTGCATGGCGTCATCGACGGAGCCCAGTCCGGCAAGATCGACGCCCATGACTACCGCTACCCCCGCGTCGACGCCGATACCCTCTATCTCTGGCCGAAACTACGCGAGGACTGCGCCGACTACTATGATCCCTGGTTCTACCCCTGGGGTTATCCAGCGGGCTACTGGCCCTCCCGGTACCATTTCTTTTTCGGGTTGCAGAGCGGTTTTTGATCAATACGGCTCACCGATTTTTTCCCAAGTCCATAGCCTCGGGCGTTTCGGCGAAACCCGTTATGAAGGCGGCCAACAGTCGACGGTTTCCGTCATACCGGCTTTCAAGAGGCTCGCACATTTCTTCCGCGAGACGATCGAGGCTCAGAGGCTCCAGTTCTCCCTTGGACAAGTGGGCGATTCGTCGCTGCGTGTCGGGCCGCGCAATCGCTCTGGCGCGCTGGCCCAACAGATGGGCGGCGGCCAGGGATAGATCCCAGTCGTAGCTTTCCATGACGCCCGTGTAGTCGTCTTCGTAGAGCGTATCCCGAACATCCGGGATTTGCTCATGGGTCGAAAGAAGGTAACCGAAGTCAACGGCGTCCTTTCGGCGCAGATCGGCTGATCGATCCGTCCAGGCGATAACCTTGAGCAAAGCCAGGCCGGCGGGAGTCGCTACCGGTGCGTCGAGTTCGGGATCTTCCCGGAGTCGCACCCATTGGGCATGGTCACAGGCTTCCTGGAATCCGAGTATGTTCATCATGATCTCTCCAGAGGGAGGCCAGGCGATGGTTGCCTGTTCGTCTTGAAGGCGACCGAAGGGGATGATATCGATGATCCCGTTCGTGGAATCGACCAGGCGGTGGCTTGTTTTCGTGGCCTGGAACCCTTCGGCGCGGAGTCGTTTCTTCACGGCCTCGAAAGTGGACCAGTCTGGAACCTCGACGGCAAAGTCCACGTCCCGGGTCGCGCGCTGAAGGCTTGCGCCATGCCCGTGATGCAGGATCAGATCCCGCGCTGTCGCGCCGACAATCACATAGGGCATATCCAGTTCGGCGATGACCTTGGCGACCGCGGCGATTGTCGAGACGGTGCGCGGATCAATCTTCCCGGCAATATTGAGCAATGTGCTGGTCATGGATTATTCGCGCGGCCTCCAGATTCCTCGGCTCCGCCGTTGCGATCAGGTCGGCGTAGGCCAGTATGGGGTGGACCAGTCCTTCCGTGCATACGGTGTCCCCGGTCATGGGTTGTCCTGGCCAGAAAGGGTGATAGATGAGCGCTTTCGCGGCTTGCGTTCCTCCCCATTCGGTCGCTTTGCGGAGCCGGGCGTCACGAAGCAGTTGGGTGCGTGACGGTTTCGGCAAGTAGAGAGTAGCCACCTGGGGCTTCAAGTAACCCTCCGTGTATTGGGCCGCCGCGACTTCGCCGCCCCAGCAACCGCCATAAGTGGCGACGTCAATCCGCCGCCACCAGTAAGGGTCGTCCGCGGCGAATACCCCCATTAACAGCTTGGGTCGAAGTTTCTCGGGATAGGCTTCCACCCAGCGCGCCAGCAGTTTGGAGCAATGAATGAGGCGGCGTTTCTTGGGGGTCTTTTCCTCCAGGATGAATCCCGCCGCCTTGAGTCCTTTCATGAGCCAGCCCACGGTACCCACCGCGACGCCCGCCCGCGCGGAGATTTCACGGTAAGGGGCGTTCACCAGATCGGGGTGGCGCAAAAAGGCAAAAATCACCTGGAGGCCCTTGGGTTCGAAAGCGCGACCCACGCCTTCCCGTGGCGGCGCGATATGGCTCCTTTGTTGTTTCCTGCCCGTGACATAGACATAGACCGGGGGTTGATCGATATAGGCGTTGCCCGCGGTGTCGATGAACTGGACGCCCTGTTGACGGAGCTTGTCGGCCATCCGGGGGTTGACGTAATCGGCCACCAGCATGCCCTGGCGAGGGAGTTGCTGGACTCGGTGAATCAGCGCGCCGACATGGGCATGTTGCGCCCAGTTCTTGATTTTGGCTGGAATCTCCCGTTCGCTTCCGTCAATCCGCAGCACCGCATCGATGTTTTGCTCCTCCCCGGGAGATTCCCGGTCAAATGTCCGCAAGCGGATTCCCGTCTCCCGCGCGACCGCCTGGATGGCCTGTTCGAGGATGTCCTGTTCAGCGCCTGTTTTCTTGGCCATTATTGGGGCTCCGGGCTAGTGTCTATGTTCACTAGTCGATTATGTATATTAATAATGAACAATTCAATATAGTGAACAAGCAGGTTCTGGGTTGTTACGAGTATTCTTGGGCGCGAGAAGTCTATCCAAGGTCCTTGTCGGCAGGATGCCGGCGCTCCCCCTTTGGGCCAACTTGCTTTTGGTTCAATCCCTACCGCTAATCCGTTAAGATACGCAGCCTTTAGACTGAGTCTGGCTGGAGAAGCTGATGGCCTTGAAAGTGGCTGTGCCCAA
>DRPO01000520.1 GCA_011330835.1 Gammaproteobacteria bacterium
AGGATGGGCGGTTGCCGCTGAGTTACGAGGTCATCTATGGCGCGGCCTGGGCTCCCGACGCGCCGGCGCCGTCAATGATGCCGGACAATATGAAGCGTGTTTTTTCGGCCTGAAAGTATCTGGTGTGTTGCAATAAAGCGTGAGATTCCGCTATTTCTCGTAAGCAATACCCCTTTTTTTGTGGGTGATAATAGAGAAGTAACCTTGTTTAACGCAAGAAAAATATAATATAAAATATTGATATATATTGAATTGACTAGAATATAGGATCTGGAACTGATCTAAAATATAAGAATATCTGGATATATTTTAATAGCCTCTCAATTGTTGTTATTTTTTTTAATCTTCGATAGGATCATGCTCGGTTTTTACCGAAGACAGGTGAAATTGAGCCCGCCATGACGCGGATTGTCATTGAGTCAAATGCATCGGCTAACAAGGTGGGCGTAACTGGCTTGGTCGCCAGTTTGATTCTGATCATGGCGGTGGTCGCCGCGGGGTTTGCCTGGTTCGGGCTGTGGCTGATCGCGCCGTTTTGCGGGCTGGAAGTCGTGTTTCTGATTGCCGTATTCGGTTATCTGAGCCGATACGGACGCAGGAAGCAGGTGATTTCCATCGATTCGGACGAGGTCCGGATCGAGGACGGGATCGAGAGCCCGGAATGCTCCACCAGTTTTCGGCGCGCCTGGGTTCAGGTTGTGCTGGAGCCGGCGCGCACCCGAGGCTATCCGAGCCGGCTGTTTCTGCGCAGCGTGGGCAAGCAGGTGCGGATTGGCGAGATGCTGAGCGATAGCGAGCGCAGCGAACTGGCGCGGCGCCTCAGGCAGTTGATCGCAAGTTCCGGCGCGACGGTTTGATCGCGAGGGTTTGCCGGCGGTCGTCGCGATACATAGAACACTAAAAGTTGAAAGAGGATGAGGTTATGAAAAAACGGTTTGCTGGACTCCTGGCGGGTCTGGTTACATTGGCGTTGACTCAGCCCGCGCTGGCGGAGTTCGGGTTGAATATGCGGCAAGGCGTTACCGATATCAGTCACAAGGTCTACGACCTGCACATGCTGATCACATACGTGTGCATCGGGCTGGCGGTGCTCGTGTTCGGCGCCATGTTCTATTCCATTTTGAATCACCGAAAATCCAAGGGACATGAGGCGGCGACCTTCCACGAAAGCACCACGCTGGAAATTGTCTGGACCATCATTCCCTTTATCATCCTGATCGCCATGGCGATACCCGCCGCCAAAACCCTGATAGCGATGGAAGACAATTCGGACTCTGATTTGACAATCAAGGTCACCGGGTATCAGTGGAAATGGCGCTACGAATACATGGATGGCGACGCTCAGGGTGTTTCCTATTTCAGCATCCTTTCCACGCCCAGAGAGCAGATCGAGAACGCTGCGGCCAAGGGCGAGCATTATCTCCTTGAAGTCGATGAGCCTCTGGTTGTTCCGGTAAACAAGAAGGTGCGTTTTCTTGTGACTTCCAATGACGTCCTTCATTCCTGGTGGGTGCCTGATTTCGCGGTCAAGCAGGATGCCGTGCCAGGGTTTATCAATGAAGCCTGGGCAGTCGTCAAGGAGCCGGGCACATATCGCGGGCAGTGCGCTGAACTCTGCGGCAAGGATCATGGCTTCATGCCAATCAACGTTGTTGCGATGAATGACAGCGATTTCGTCAAATGGGCGTCGGAGAAAAAATCCGCTGCTGCTGCGGCGGCAGGCGCTGCCGACAAGGAATGGTCCAAGGCAGAGCTGCTGGCCAAGGGCGAGGCGGTATACGGGAAAACTTGCGCGGCCTGTCACCAGCCCAACGGCAAGGGGATACCGGGCGTGTTTCCGGCGATCGAAGGCAGCCCGGTGGCCACCGGCCCGGTCGATCAGCACATCGCGGTGGTTATGAACGGTCGGCCAGGAACTGCCATGCAGGCGTTCGCCGGTCAGTTGAATGACTTGGATATCGCGGCTGTCGTGACCTACCAGCGAAATGCTTTCGGAAACAATGTCGGCGATGTCGTACAACCCAAACAGATTAAAGCCAAGCGTTAAAGGGGAATAAATAATGAGCACAGTAATGGTCGATGACCACCATCACGAAGAGCATCCCGGCGGATTGATGCGCTGGATTACCACCACCAATCACAAGGATATCGGGACGCTTTATTTGTGGTTCGCCCTGATCATGTTCTTTATCGGGGGGATCATGGCTTTGATTATTCGGGCGGAGTTGTTCCAGCCTGGATTGCAGTTTGTCGAGCCGCAATTTTTCAACTCGATGACGACGCTGCATGCTTTGATCATGATATTCGGCGCCGTCATGCCCGCCTTCACGGGGCTGGCGAACTGGCTGCTGCCCATGATGGTGGGCGCGCCGGACATGGCTCTGCCCCGGTTGAACAACTGGAGTTTCTGGCTGTTGCCGTTTGCTGGCGTGATGTTGTTGGCGACATTGTTCATGCCTGGTGGAGCGCCGGCGGGCGGATGGACCATGTATCCGCCGCTGGTGCTACAGACCGGTGCGGCGTTTCCCTTCCTGATCTTCTCGGTGCATCTGTTGGGTATTTCATCGGTGCTGGGCTCGATCAATATCATCGCGACGATATTCAACATGCGCGCGCCCGGCATGACTCTGATGAAAATGCCGTTGTTCGTCTGGACAATGATGATCACCGCTTACTTGCTGATCGCCACGGTTCCGGTTCTGGCGGGCGCGGTCACCATGCTGTTGACTGATAAGTATTTCCACACCAGCTTCTTTTCGGCGGCTGGCGGCGGCGATCCGGTCATGTTTCAGCACATCTTCTGGTTCTTTGGGCATCCCGAGGTGTATATCCTTATCTTGCCGGCCTTCGGGGTGGTTTCCCAGATTATTCCGACCTTCGCGCGCAAGCCGTTGTTTGGCTATGCCTCCATGGTTTACGCCACGGCCAGTATCGCGTTCCTGTCGTTCATCGTCTGGGCGCACCACATGTTCACCACCGGCATGCCGCTGGCGGGCGAGCTGTTCTTCATGTTCTCCACCATGCTGATCGCGGTTCCGACCGGGGTTAAGGTATTCAACTGGACCGCGACCATGTGGAAAGGCTCGATGACGTTCGAGACGCCCATGCTGTTCGCGATCGGTTTTCTGGTCATGTTTACCATCGGTGGATTTTCAGGACTGATGCTGGCCATTGCGCCCGCCGACTTCCAGTATCACGACACCTATTTCGTGGTGGCGCATTTCCACTATGTGCTGGTGACCGGGTCAATATACTCCTTGCTGGCCGCCGCCTATTTCTGGCTTCCCAAGTGGACCGGCAATATGTACAACGAGAAGCTGGGCAAGCTGCATTTCTGGTTGTCCACGATTTTCGTTAACCTCACATTCTTCCCGATGCACTTTACTGGGCTGGCCGGTATGCCGCGGAGGATTCCCGACTATCCCATGCAATTCGCCGAATTCAACATGATGTCGAGCATCGGCGCATTTGGTTTCGGGTTGTCGCAGCTATTGTTCGTCTACATTGTGTTGCAGACAATTCGCGGTGGTCGGAAGGCAACTGCCCAGGTATGGGAAGGCGCGGAAGGCCTTGAGTGGACCTTGCCTTCTCCTCCGCCCTACCACAGTTTTTCGACGCCGCCCGAGGTCAAGTAAAACGCATCTGATCTGGCCAGCTCGGGGTTGTCTGGGCTGGTCTGGTCGCTTCCGTGCTCGGAGAACATTTTCATGGCTTATAACGAAGAGAAACGTAATCGAAGGATTCGCATTACCGCGATTTCTTTCGGTATTGTCGCGCTGTGTTTTTATTTCGGGTTCATCGCGATCATCGCGACGCATTGATAGCCAGTGGTTGAAGATCCCCGAAAAACTCGCCGTACAGGACTCTGGCTGGGCTTCGTTGCTCTTATCATGTTCGGTTTCGGATTCGCGATGGTTCCTCTCTACAACGTGTTCTGCAACGTGACGGGACTCAATGGGAATACGTCTGGCGTCAAGACCGCCGCGGGCTCCCTGAAGTCCTGGGATGTGGACGAGAGTCGTTCGATCAAGGTGCAATTTTTGTCCAATGTGAACCAGCAGGCGCAATGGGATTTCGCCCCGGAGAAATTTGAGGTGGAGGTCCATCCCGGGGAGCTGAAGACCGTCTATTTCGATGCTCGAAATTTGCGGAATGCGACGGTGGTGGGTCAGGCTATTCCCAGCGTGATGCCAAGGGTCGCCGCGTTGCATTTTCACAAGACGGAATGTTTCTGCTTCACTCAACAAACCTTTGGGGCGCGAGAAAACAAAAGGATGCCAGTGACCTTTATGGTTGATCCGGATGTCCCCAGGGATGTCAAGACAATCACGCTGGCCTATACCTTTTTCGATATTACCAAGACAGCCCTGAGCCGGTCGGCTGGCGAACGACCGGTCACCGGCGAGCATTTACCACCATTTGAAGAGTCCACCAACGGAGGATAGTTATGGCCCATACCGCAGACGATTATTACGTCCCTCACGGGAGTTACTGGCCCATATTGGGGTCGATCGGACTAACCACGTTACTGGTTGGCTTTGCAATGTATTTGAACCAGTCGGGCGTCGGGGGCTATCTCATGCTCGGCGGCGTGGCGATTACGCTGGTCATGATGTTTGGCTGGTTCGGGACGGTCATTAACGAAAACCAGTCGGGCATCTACAATGCGCAGGTCGATCGCAGTTTTCGCTGGGGCATGTTCTGGTTCATCGTTTCCGAAGTGATGTTTTTCGGTGGTTTTTTTGGCGCGTTGTTTTATGCGCGAGAGTTTTCCGTGCCATGGCTGGCGGGAGAGGGCGCCAAGCTCGCGACCGGCGAGTATCTTTGGAAGGGATATGAAGCGGTCTGGCCGACCAATGGTCCCAAGGATGTGGGCGGAGAGTTCGAGCCCATGGAGACCTGGGGGTTGCCGGCGTTGAATACGCTCATCCTGTTGTCTTCCGGCGCAACGCTAACCTGGGCTCATCACGCCTTGAAGTCCGGTCATCGGGGCAAGCTGATTATCGGGCTGGCGCTGACCGTGGCTCTGGGCGCGCTGTTCCTGTTCTTTCAGGCGATGGAATACCGGGAAGCCTATACTCACCTGAACCTGACGCTGGGCAGCGGTATTTATGGTTCAACCTTCTTTATGCTGACCGGGTTTCACGGGATGCATGTGACGATTGGCGCGATCATGCTGCTGGTCATGTTGATGCGTGCGCTCAAGGGGCATTTTACGCCGGACAATCATTTTGCGTTCGAGGCGGCGGCCTGGTACTGGCACTTCGTGGATGTGGTCTGGCTGCTCCTGTTTATCTTTGTCTATTGGCTATAGACGGAGAAAGGAGAGAGGACGATGGGCGCTCCGGCGCCCATTTTTATATGCCTCCCGTGATTGAGAATACCCCATTCAGGGCGCTTGAGTTGTCGCCGATAACAAGGCAAAAAAACGCTACTTGGGGGGCGGCGCTTGATGCTGGATGCGTTGAAAGGGATGGTTTGGCTCAATCAGTCCAAAATAGTAGCTGCCCATCAGAACAAGAAAAGCGAAAATAGACAGGCTGATGCGAACAGTCAGCGCGCGAACGACCCGGTTGGATTTTCCATTGTCCTGGAGCAGATAGAATATGGCCGAGCCCAGGCTGCCGATGACAAGAACCAGGAGGAACAGGATAAATATCTTGATGAACATGATTGATGATTCCAGGGCGAGTGATGCTCTTTACTTTTGGCGATCAGGGATGCTCTCGTCAGCGTATTGTTGGTCGCCAAAGCTATAGTATAACGCATCCATGAGGCTGCAATGTCGACCCTGGGGGCTTTGCGTCGTGGTGGTTGCGATGTTTCTGATATTCCTCGCATTGGGGAATTGGCAGCTCAACCGCGCGTGGGAGAAGCAGGCGCTGCTGGACCGGGCGCAAATGGCGTCCGAGGCGGCCCCGAAGCCCTTGCCTGTCGAAAGAAGCGATTTTGGCTCGCTACGGTATGCGCCGGTGGAAATTTCCGGGCGGTACGATACGGATCGCCAGTTTCTGCTGGACAATGAAGTGAGAAACCATGTGGCGGGTTATAGCGTGCTGACGCCGCTTATAATCAAGGGGCGGAATGAAGCGGTGCTGGTTGATCGCGGCTGGATACCCCAGGGCTTGACCCGGCAGCTGTTGCCGGATGTCGGGTTTACGCAGGTGGACAAGACCATTCGGGGGACGGCCTATGTTCCTTTTGGCAAGGGTTTTCATCTGGGGGGCGTCGATGATGGCGAGATTGTCTGGCCCCGAGTGATTCAGTTTATTGATTTCGATGTCCTGAGCCGGCGTCTGGGATATGATCTGCTGCCGGTGATCATTCGCTTGTCGCCCGAAGCCGCGAATGGTTATCTGCGTCAATGGAAAATGGTCAACATGGGACCTGAGCGCCACCTGGGCTATGCGTTTCAGTGGTTCGCCCTTGCGGTGGCGATGGTTGTGATATTGGCGATTCTGATGTTCCGAAAAGAGTCGGTAGACAATTCGGTAGACAATGATGAGTGAAACTGTCGTGAATGGTGAGTTGAAAGAAAACGGTGCGGGGACTTCGGTTCGCGCCCGGCAATGGCGTTCGCGCTTGATCATGGTTGGCCTGTTCCTGACCTTTTTCGGGCCGATCTTTCTCGCCATGTTTCTTTATTCGCATCTGGACATCTGGCATCCGGCGGGGACAGCCAATCATGGTGAGTTGCTGACGCCGATTCACCCGCTTGAAACCCTGGATCTGATGGATGACGAAACCGGCGACCCGGTGACGATGGATTCGATCAAGGGGCGCTGGACGCTGATTTTCGTGGGCGAGGGGGGCTGTGATCTTGCCTGCGAAGCGAGCCTGTTCAAGGTGCGTCAGACGAGAATTCTTCTGGGGCGGGAGTTGCGGCGGGTGCGGTATCTTTTTCTGTCGCTGGACGACAAGGCCTCGCAAGCGGCGAAGGCAATCAGCGATCAGCATCCGCGCATGATGCGCGCCACGGCGGCGCCGGGGCTCGCGGATCGCCAGGCGGCGGCGTTCGGTGAGCATCC
>DRPO01000521.1 GCA_011330835.1 Gammaproteobacteria bacterium
CGGCAGATTGGTCGCCGCAAGGTTCTTTGCGGTATTGGCTTCGGCGGCCTTGTTGCCCTGGTTGAACCGCTCGACCGATTCCGTATCGAAGCCCAACTTCTCGAGTTCGGCTTTTTCCGCGTCGCTCAACTCGCCGCGACCGAGTCGCTGGATGGTGTTGTTGAACAATCGCGAGCGCGCCAGTCCGAAAGCCGTTTTCTGGTCGCGTTGACTCAGGTCGACTTCCCTGTCGTCCTTGTCCCTTAACTTGACCGGGTTGCCCTTGGCGATGCCATCCAGCTTGCCGTCGCTCAGATCCTCGCCCTGTCGCCGAATCAGCTCCAGCGCGTCGGCGGGCTTGAGGTTCAGGCTCTGGGCTTCGTAGGAAAAGCTGATGGCGCGGTTGCGCGCCAGGGCTTCCTTTTGGTCCTTGGGCAACGCCGTGGACAGATTGCCGATGCGCAGAGGCTCGTCGCCCGGGACGGCCGCTGCGGGATTGGTGCCGGAGATCAGCTCCCGGGAGACCACCGCGATGGCGTCGCTGATGGCCGTGGCCGGTTTGGCGCCGTCGGCGATCTTTTCCTTGGCGATGGCGGCGATGAGGGTGGTCTCGGGCGTCATGGCGATGTATTGCCCATTGGCGATGATTTGGCGAAGTTCGTCCGCCGTGAACGCCGCCATCAAGCCCTGGTCGGATCCAGCCGTGACGACTTCGCCAGTGGCTTCGTCGGTATAGCTGCCGCCAAGGCTCTGGATGAACACCATGCCGTCGCCGAGTGAAACATTCCTGATGTCGAAAACGCCATCCTTGCTGCCGCCGCTGGCGAGAACGTTGCCCGCCGCGTCGGTGATCTGAATGGCTGCGCCATTGACAGGACCCTTGAATATGCTGCCCAGCAACGTCGCGCCCCCGGCGGAATCCCCACCACCACCGTCGCCGGCGTCGGCGCTTGTGCTGTTGCCGCATCCAGCCAGATAGCCCAGTGAAAGCGCCAGTCCGATGGACAGCGCGGTTTTTCGTATCAACATGGATTGTCTCCCGGTTACCAATAAAGTCCTACCCAGAGTCGCGTCGCGAAGGGAAAGGTTGACATCTGTCGGGGAAAAGGGATCGGTGGTCGTCAGGCGGGGATAAACGGTCGTTCCGGTCGAGCGCGTATTTCCGCGCGGCGTGATTCCCCGCACATCCTGGCTCGCTGCCATGGAAGACTGGATTCTGGCTTTCGCCAGGATGACAAGCGGGGGAGTTGCCGAGATGGAGAGTGCATTGTCGACGCCAGCAAAAGCGTGAAACCATGCAAGTCACGCAAGGGCCGATCAAATCTACGAATCCTTCCTTGATGTAGATCAAACTCCATCCTGTATATTAGGGTATGCTAATACTCTTTTCGGGGAAGCCGATGAAAAAGACATATACAGTATTGCTGGCCGTTGCGTTGATCGTGGCGATGGCGCCAAGCCTCGCCAGGGAGATCCGCACGCTGACCCTGGGAGACGATACCGAGATCGAGCTCCGGGTCTTTCCCGCCAGGGGAGATACCCTGCTGCTCGGATTTCCCTGTGACGAAGGGGCCGGCGTCAACCAGGAAGCAACCGCCCGCCTTCTCGAAGAAGACGGCGTGGAGATCTGGATGCCGGATCTGTTGACCGCCTATATGCTGCCCAAGGCTCGCGGCAGTTTGCGCCAGATAACAGACGGCGTTCTTCTGTCATTGCTTGAGGAGGCGATAAAGACCGGTAAAAAAGTGTTCCTCATCGCCAGCGGCCCCGATAGCGAGCTGGTGCTGCGCGCCGCCGCGTTGTGGGAGAAGAAGTATCCCGATGGCCCGAAAAGCCAGGCGCTTCAGGGGGCTCTGTTGCTGTATCCCCGGCTGCTCAAGGGCAAACCCGAGCCGGGGCGGGAGCCGCGCTATATCGATGCGGTGGGTAAAACCCGGCTCCCGATCATGGTGCTCGAAGGCGAGCGCACGCCCAACCGCTGGGGAATCGGCCACCTGACCAATGCGCTCAAGGCGGGCGGCAGCGATGTCTACGCGAAACTGATTCCCGGCGTTCGCGGCTATTTTGTCGAACGCGAAGACACCAGTCCGCCGGAAGCGATGGTCGCCAGCCAGCTTCCCGGGCTGATCAAGGCCAGTTTGTACTTTC
>DRPO01000522.1 GCA_011330835.1 Gammaproteobacteria bacterium
AGATCGACCAGGGCCGTATGCGATGGCCGGACCAGCCTGTACTGTTCGACCGCCGTAATCAGCTCAACGTCGTACAGCCCCTTGAGGTTCTCCCCCAGCGCTTCGCCGGAGGGCCAATCCGCGGCGATAATGGTCAGGTCAAGTTTTCTGAAATTCGGATTACTCATCGGTCTCCCTCTGTTCTTCTTCTCGGTCACACCGGTACGACAACACAAAACCGCGAAAATTACCGATCGCCGCCAAATCGAACCAAGCAAGCGTGACGATTGTCTCATTGAGATGTAATCTATTGAGTTATCTTCCGAAACCGGCTGACAGGAGTCTTCCGGCAAGCGATTCGTCATCTTGCCTTGCCCAACGGACATGGGGCGAAAATCGTATTTACTGTTTGTTTAGGCGCATTGATGCAATGAATAGATCCATCCCTTCGGGCCCCGCAAGACGCCGATTCGTCCTCTGCATGGCGTTGTTCCTGCTGGCGGCGACATTTTTCCTGAGCGGCTGCATCGACCAGAAAACTACCATCAGCGATTCCCGGCTGAGGCTGATCACGCTTTCAGGCGGGCAGTTGCAGCCGCCCTTCTCGCCGGACATCCGCCACTACCAGAGCGAATTGGACGAGGATGCGGAAACCGTCCGGATCACGCCTTTCGCGCAAAACGCCAAGGCGGTCATCAGGATCAACGGGAAAATCGCTCGCGAATCGCTGCCAAGCGCGCCGATCGCGCTGAACCCGGGGAAAAACACCGTCACGATCGAGGTCGTCTCCAGCGATGGCGCCAACCGGAGCGAGTATCGGGTCGATGTCTATCGGGGCAAGATCCCCCCCGATGACGTCATCGGCGGCAACGATGACGGCCAGCCGGGCTCGCCAGGAACCGGCGACGCCTCATTGAGCGCGCTCGCCATCCTGGAAACCCGCCTCGACCAGACCTTCCAGTCCAGCCAGCGCGATTACACCGCCAGCGTCGGGCCGCTGGTCGATTCCGTGCGCATCGTGGCCACCGCCGGCGCGGGCGCCACGCTCGCCATCAACGGCGTCGGCGCGGCCTCTGGCGTCGCCTCCGAGCCCATCCCGCTGAAAGACGGCGCCAACCAAATCGAAATCGTCGTCTCCAGCGCCGACAACAAGACTTCCGACCGCTATACCATCGAAGTGCTGCGCCAGTCGATCGACAACTTTGGCTCGGGCCTCCGGCTGCGCGCCAGCCGCCCCGAAAAAGGCGCCCAGTTTGGTTTCAGCGCCGCGCTGTCGGGCGACCAACTGGCGATCGGCGCGCCGCGAGAACTGAATGACGGCGGCGCGGTCTATCTGTTCTCCCGCGGCGCCGCTGGATGGCGGGCCAGCCAGCGTCTGGCGCTGCCCGACCGGACCTCGGGCAATCGCTTCGGCCAGAGTCTGGCGATGCAGGGCGACACCCTGATCGTTGGGGCCATGCAACGCCCCGTCGACGGGAAGTTCAATGCGGGCGAGGTGTATGTATTCATGCGCCAGAACGGCCAGTGGCGTCAGACCGGCAAGCTCACCGCACCCTCGCCTCAGACAGGTCACCGCTTCGGCTACGCCGTGGCCCTCGATGGCGACTGGCTGGCCGTCGCCACGCTGCGCGGCGACAACGACGAACAGGCCGACTCCGGCCAGGTGTTCATCTTTCGACGACAGGGCAGCGCCTGGACCTTGCAGGCGGCGGTCGGCGAACCCGGCCAGGGCGCCAGCGACAAATACGCCGCCAGCATCGATCTGGACGGCGACCTCCTCGCTGTCGGCGCCTTCCGCCAGCCGGATTGCCGCGACACCGATGACCCCGATCCCGGACAGGTGCGGATCTACCAGCGCCAGGGGACGCGCTGGACGCTGTCGCAGACGCTCGGCGGCGAAGGCGCGAATGACCGGTTCGGGTTCAGCGTCGCGCTCGACAATGGCCGCCTCGCCGTCGGCGCGCAGTGCGAGGACGAAAACCACACCACGCTCACCGAAGGCGCGGTCTACGTCTACCAGCGCGATGGCGGACAATTCCGGCTGCAACAAAAACTCAAGGCGTTCCAGACCGGCGAGTACAGCCTCTACGGCGACCGCGTCGCCTGGTCGGGCGAACGGCTCATTGTCACCGGCTCCTGGGAAATCCCCCGGCACAACAAGAACAGCTCGCTGGAAGGCGCGGGCGCGGCCTATCTGATCGCCCGCGAGAACAATCGCTGGATCGAGAAACGCCTGTTTCTGCCCGACGCCATCGACGCTTTCGACCGTTTCGGCATCAGCCTGAGCGTGGACGCGGGCCGCGCGCTGATCGGCGCGCCCGGCAATGAAACCGGCGACCCCTCGCAGGGCAAGATCGGCGCGGCCTGGATTTTCGAATAGATATCAATAGTTGCAAAAGCACCCGCACTCTGTATCCCGAGATGAAGCGCGTCGCAATGCCCCCAGCCACGCTTGTGGGGAGGATTGCGATGGGCGTTTCACTCCATCACCGAACCTCTCCGTCATTCCCGCCCACCTCGTCATTCCCGCGAAAGCGGGAATCCAGCGCCTAGCTCTGGATTCCGGGTCTTCGC
>DRPO01000523.1 GCA_011330835.1 Gammaproteobacteria bacterium
ATACCTTTCGTGATTGAGAATACCCCGTTCACGATCGGCGTCTTCGCCGATAGCCCTACGGCTCGTCGGGCTGCGCCCGACATTGCCGGGTGAGCCGGCGGGACGCCGGCGCTCCCCAGGGGGGGGCGCTGGGAGCGCCGGCATCTTGCCGACATAGGCGTTGGATAGATCTCCTGAGGTTGTCGGTTTGTCGACCCCCCAAATCACTCCGGTGGGCGAATGCGCAGAAAACTGGCGAAGCGCGGGATGCCCTTTTGCGAGAGGCCGTGATACCGATAGGTGATGGTGGCTCCGATGGGCGGCGGGTTGCGGCGTTCGGCGTCGCTGAAGCCGGAGCCGATCCTGAAGCGCCGGCCATCGTTGGTGACGACTTCCAGCGATCCCATCATGCCTCGGAACTTTCCCTTGCCGGGGAGCTGGGCGACTACGGTTGCCTCGGCGTCCTGATAAGGTTTGAGCTTCAGCAGGTCGTCGTGGCGACCGCCCCGGTAGCGCGCGCTGGCGCGGTGAAGCATCAGCCCCTCGCCGCCCGCCTTGACCACGGCTCGCAGTGTGTTCATCAGCGCTTCGCGGCTGTCGATGCGGAACTGTGGCGCCAGTTCGATACGGGGGTTGTCAACCGATTCGAGGATTCGCTTCAGGGTCTTCAGGCGGTGCGTGAAGTCGCCCGCGCCGCCGGGGAGTTCGTACACCATGTAGCGCAGCTTGCGCCACTCGGCGTCAACCGGTTTTTCCTTTCGAACCGCGCTGGCGAGAGCCTCGAAGGTTCCGCGTCCCATCCACAGTTCGCCATCCAGAGGCGTCTTTGGAAAACCGGCGGTGAACCACGCGGGGGCATGGAAGGCGTTGCCCCGGCGAGAGATCAGCCGATGTCCGTCCCAGTAGGCGCGAACTCCATCGTATTTTTCGCTGACCCAATATTGGCTGATGTCGATATCGTCGGAATAGACCTTGGCCAGCAGCAGGTTGGGTTGTTCAAGCGCCCATCCGGCGGGAGGCGATGACAGCGCCAGAATCGTCAGCAGGGAAAGGAATATCCGCGGGAGGTGCATTATTTCTCAATCATGGCGTGGGCTTGAGGCAGGGGCTCGCGGCCAGGAATACCTGATCAGAGCATTCCTGACCGCGAGCGGTCTGTCGGACGGTCAGGGCAGATTCTTCAGCGGCTCGACTTCACCGGCGGGTTCCGTTGGCCGGGGTTTGCGATGGAGCAGCAGCTTCGCCAGTTCCAGCAGGAACGCAGTGTTGGTGACCAGGTAGCGTTTCCACATCTTGCGGGGTTCCATGGCCAGACGCCAGGCCCATTCGAGGCAGAGCTCCTGTAGCCAGACCGGCGCGCGCCGCACTTCGCCGGCGAGGACGTCGAAGCTGCCGCCGACGCCAAAGATGACGCCGACTTTCAACCGATCCCGGTATTGCTCCGCCCAGACCTCCTTGAAAGGGGAGGGCATGCCGATGTAGAGAAGCTCCGCGCCGCTGGCGTTGATGTCGTCGATGATCCGCTGGTGCTCGGCTCCGGTGAAATAGCCGTTGTGGCTGCCGACCACCTCGATGCCGGGATAGCGTTCGGCAACCACGCGCTCCAGTTTCTCCAGCACGTTCTGTTTCGCGCCGAGAAAATAGACTTTCAGCTTCGAGCCGGCGCCAGCGGCCAGCGTTTCGGCCATCAGGTCGACGCCGGCAACGCGATGCGGGATCGGATCGCCCAGCAGGCGGGAGGCCAGCACAATGGGCTTGCCATCCGCCAGGATCAGGTCGCCGTTGAGGCAGGCGCGTCTCAGGGCGGCGTGGTTTCTCATGCCCATCAGCAGGCCGGCGTTCAGGGTGATGATCGAACGCGGTTGGCCGGCGCTTCGGGCCCATTGGAGAATCCGGTCGACGGCGCCGCTCATGTCCACCGTGTCGAACGGGGCGCCCATGAAGTCAACTCGTTTCATGAGCCGCTCCTAAACGATGTTGCGCGTTTTTTCCTGATTCCTTTCAATCGCGCCGGCGTACAGGCACCAGGCCCATTCGTAGGGACGGGTCTCGTAGTTGACGGTCAACGGCTGGGCGTCGGGCGTGGTGTCATGCGCCAGCCCCAGCAGGGACTTGGCCTTGCGGCGAACCTCGCCGACCCGGTTCTCCAGGTATTCGATGCTGCGCCAGATCGTCCGGTTGTCCTCATCGACGAGGTCGACGCCGAGTTCGTTGTGATCGAGCCACTGGCGGCTGAGCGCCTTGGCTTCCCTGTAATCCTTGCCGCCGGCGGCGGTGACGGCGGACAGCGCCATGGGCGCCATGCCGTGCTGGGGAACCGAGTAGACGGAGTAGGCCTGCGAGACAACCCCGCGCCGCGCATCGTAGTGCCACCACCATTGGCCCTTGTCGCCCTGCAATTCAACCATTTTGTCCGCGATCCGTTCCGCGACTTCCAGGGCCTTCGGGTTGCCGGTGAGTTTGGCGACGAAGGCCAGCGCCTGGATGGTGTAAACCTGGTCGGCGAAATTGGCGATCCAGCGCCGCAGGGTGTGCGCGGCGCTGGCGCGGGAGCCTGCGTGGCGAACCATGTCGGTTTCCGGCTGGAAGCGGTTGTCCAGTAATTCGGCGACGACGGCGTTGAGGAGTTTCTCGGTGTAGCCGCCGTGCGAGCGGTGGTATTCGTGCGCCAGGCCGCTGGCCAGCCAGGCGGTCTCCATCGTGGTCAGCGAGGCCGCGAAACGCTCGA
The DNA here is from genome assembly GCA_011330835.1 of Gammaproteobacteria bacterium. Lineage (GTDB taxonomy): Bacteria > Pseudomonadota > Gammaproteobacteria > UWMA-0217 > UWMA-0217 > HyVt-560. The sequence goes on from DRPO01000523.1 coordinate 2,708, forward strand.
CCTTGTCGAGCGAAACGCCGCATCGGAATTGCAGCGTGTCGATGTCCAGGCCGTGGTGCAGCGCGTTGGCCCAGATGACGAGCCCGAAGGCGCCGCGATAGCCGCTGTGCCGGTACTGATCGTAGAGGCTGTCCAGCGTCTTCTGCAGGGGAACGCCGAGCAGGCGTGGATCGAGTTGGGCCCGGGAGATGCCGATCAGGCAGATGGCGGTGCTGGTCAGCGCCTCGGTCGGGTAGAAGTCGTGGCACGATTGCCAGCTCTTGTCCATCAATTGCAAGTCGAAGGCGTGGGTGTTGGGGTTGTAACTGGTCGAAAGCCCTGACTGGCAGATGGTGTCGAGACGGTCGTAGAAGTCGGCGGGCGCGGCGGGTGAGGGCATCGTGATCTCCTTGGTTGTTATTGTTGTTATTTGCCCGGATTCGTCACGGGATCGTGGAATTCCGCATCCCGTGAAAAAATGCGGGTTACCCTGCGCGGGACTATAGCCGGATCGGGGAGAAGTTCAAGCGCGGAACGGATTGCGACGATCAGTTTCCGCCGTGAGTCGCCTTGCTGATGTAATGTCGTGAAATACGAATACCTCTGGGGCAGCGCCTTCTACCGGGCGCCTTCATCCAGTCGGGGGCGTCATCCTGAAAATGCTGGCTTCAAGATCCGTAGGCCTGATAAGCCGAAGGCGCATCAGGTCGGCAGAGCGGCTTTTCGACTTCTTCGCGTTTTTGCCGGGAGACCAGTTGCTCGATCAACGTCAGCGCGAAATCCATGGCGGTTCCAGGGCCTCGGGAGGTGATGATCTTGTCATCGACCACGACGGGGTCGGCGCTCAGTTCGACAGAATCCAGTTTGAGCGGCTCCAGGGCGCCGGGATAGGCGGTGGCCTTGTGTTTTTCGAGCAATCCGGCCCGGG
>DRPO01000524.1 GCA_011330835.1 Gammaproteobacteria bacterium
CAACTGCGCCGTCGACAGCAACAGATTCACCACCGCCCCCACCACCGTCACCTTGCGGGTCGCCCGGTAGCGTTCGCGGGTCAGATTGGAACCATTCATTGGAAAGACACCGGACTCGGGAAGTAAAGAAATCGTCGCGAAAGCGTATCGGCAAAACAGGGGAGACAGCAAGAAAATGAGACCGTGAGAGCTCAAAGAAGGGTCAATCCAGACACATTATCGGCGCCTTACGCCAAGACGGATGCGCCGCCAGGGCGGATCCGTCGGGGCGAACCTACGTGTTCGCCCTGGTTGGAACCCACGGGGTATACTGGGCGCGTTTCCATTAGCGACCGGGGCAATGTCTCTCAATATCCTTCACCACGGGGCGGTCGATGGCGTTACGGGATCCTGCCACGAGTTGAATCTGGATGGCCGTGACGGGGTGTTGATCGATTGCGGCATGTTTCAGGGGGCGGAGACAGGGTCCGATCGGGCGGGCGCGGATCGGCTTTCCATTGAGTTTCCGATTGACCATATCCGCGCGCTGATCGTGACGCATGTGCATATCGACCATGTGGGCCGGATTCCGTGGCTGCTGGGCGCGGGGTTCGAGGGGCCGATCTATTGCAGCGAGCCTTCGGCGGCGTTGTTGCCGCTGGTGCTGGAAGACGCGATCCGGATGGGGATTACCCGGGATCGGGCGCTGGCGAAGCGTTTGTTGCGGCGGATCGCTTCGCGGCTGAGACCGGTGGCCTATCACCGCTGGCGGACGGTCGAGACTCACAGTGATGCGCCGATCCGGTTCAAGCTCAAGCCGGCGGGGCACATCCTGGGTTCGGCTTATGTGGAGGTGAAGGCAGGGAAGGGGAAGGATCGGAAGAAGGTAGTTTTCTCCGGCGATCTGGGCGCGCCCTATTCACCATTGCTCAGCGCGCCGCGTTCGCCTTATAGCGCGGATATCGTGGTGCTGGAGAGTACCTATGGCGATCGTCGGCACACCGGGCGCAAGGATCGTCGTCATGCCTTGAAGGCGGCGATCGAGCGGGCGTTGACCGATGGCGGCGTAGTGCTGATCCCGGCGTTTTCGATTGGCCGGACGCAGGCATTGCTCTATGAACTGGAAATACTGGCGCACCGCTATCGCGACCGTTGGGTGAAACGGGGGCTCAAGTGGGAGGATCTGGATGTCATTCTGGATTCGCCGCTGGCCGGGCGCTTGACCCGCGCCTATCGCAAGCTGACCCGCTACTGGGACGCCGAGGCCCGCCAGCGCTTGCGAAAGCGGCGCAAACCGCTCGGTTTCGACCAGCTTACCATGATCGACAGCCATGCGGATCACCGCGCGATGGTGGGCTATCTGAAAAAGACCGCGCGTCCCGCGATCGTGATCGCCGCCTCCGGCATGTGCGCGGGCGGTCGCATCGCCAACTATCTCAAGGCGCTGATCGGCGATCCGCGCACCGACATCCTGTTCGTCGGCTATCAGGCCCGGGGAACGCCGGGGCGGGAAATCCAGAAATACGGTCCGCGCCAGGGCTATGTCCATCTCGGCGGCAAGCGCTACGACATTCGGGCGGGGATCCAGACGCTCGGTGGCTACTCGGCGCACGCGGATCAGAAGGATCTGCTCAATTTCATCAAGCGCATCTATCGCAAGCCAGCGGAAATCCGTCTGGTGCATGGCGATGACGGCGCGAAAGCGACGCTGCGCGACGAGTTGAGGCGGCGGTATCCGGAATGCGAGGTGTGGATTCCCTGACCGCGAGGCCATGTCTCTCGCTTGATCCACCGCTAAGTCGACATGGCTGGTCGTTCTCCCGGGAGCGCCGGCATCTTGCCGGCAAAGGCGCTGGGTTGTCTTTGGGGAGTGCTAGCCCGCATTTCTCACAGGATACGCGGATTCTCGCTTGGCCTTTGATTCCACAGCGGATTTTCTTCCTTCGGAAAGACAACCAGTATTCCACTCAGTCAGAAAATCCACTGTGAAATCAAATCCCGGCGCGAGAATTCCGCGTGTCCTGTGAGAAATGCGGGCTAGTGCAACGGCTCCTGGTCGCCCGATTCCAGCGCCGCGCCGGTGACATTGGGCAGCAACGGATCCCCAAGGTCGGAGGGCGCGGAGGACTTGCCGCCATCGGCGTTGACCATGACGAGCTGGCGGGTGCGTTCGACATCGACCGCCTTGTAGGCCGCGCGGATTTCATCGAGCAGCTTGCGCAGCGAGGGCCAAGTGAGCATTTTTTCCTTGGCGCGGAGGATTTTGGGATGTTCGGTGCCGATCGGGCTGTTGCCGATCAGCAGTTCCTCGTGCAGCTTTTCACCGGGACGCAGGCCCGTCAGCTCGATGCGAATGTCGCCATCGGGGTTTTTTTCGTCGAGTACTGTCAGGCCGCTGAGTTCGATCATCTGGCGCGCCAGGTTGATGATCTTGACCGGTTCGCCCATGTCGAGCACGAATACGTCGCCGCCTTTCGCCATCGCGCCGGCTTGCAGCACCAGTTGGGCCGCTTCGGGGATCGACATGAAATAGCGCGAGACCTGGGCGTGGGTGACGGTGATCGGCCCACCGGCCTTGATCTGTTCGCGAAACAGCGGAATCACCGAGCCG